>JAGYNP010000020.1 GCA_018399935.1 Candidatus Moraniibacteriota bacterium | reverse complement strand
CAATATTAAAAAATTTGAGTAAAATTTAATTAAAATTATAATTTTATAATAAAAAAATATTAAAAAATACTTCTTCAGTTTTAGTTTGAAATACTATATTAAAATAGTAACTCATAACTAAAAAAAATTCAATAACTTATATCTTGTTATTAATAGACTATTTTAAAATTTAATGTTATAATGAATTTATTAAAAAATAAAAGCCTTATTAAATAATATTTCAAGCTTCGCTTAAAATATATCTAACGGGTTGATAAAAAATGAATAAAATAAAAACTATCGCAAAAGAACAGCCTTGGATTAGTTGCAAAACTAGTGAACTGACTTGGACAGTCAGTTTGATAACTGCTGTTATTATCGCTCCAGCCATTCTAGCTCACACTCCAGCCAATCAAATTGTGACTGGCACAATTGTTAATTCCCTATTATTTATAGCCGCCTATCGTTTACCGTTTGTCAACGCCTTGATGATCGCCATTCTGCCATCTTCAGTGGCTTTGCTGAGAGGACTATTGCCAGCTCCAATGGTAACTCTAATTCCATATATAATAATTTCTAATATTGTTTTAATCTCAACTTTTTCAGCGCTAAAAAAAACACCCTTGATTGGAGTTTTAGCAGCTAGCATAGCTAAATTCACTTTACTCTATTTGGCAATTTGGATTATCGGCCAACAATTCAACGCTCAATTAATAACAATGTTTCAATGGCCTCAATTAATAACTGCTCTACTTGGAGGATTTGTTTTCTTAAATTTATTAAAATTTTTTCAAAAACAAAATTAGATTTTTGCTATAAATAATTTGAGAAGCTTCTTTTGTGTGAGTTTTTTGAATTATTAAAATAATCCAAACAAATCTTCTCTTTTTTAAAGAACAATTGAAAAATTTTTAAATAAACAAAGTTAATAAAAAAAATTCTTTTAAATTATTTAGATTGTTTAATTTCATCAACAACTTCATCTAACTTCTTTTGCATGAATTTTAGTTCACTTTCCATTTGATATTTTTTCTGTAAAATTTCTTTTTCTTTTTTCATCAACTCCTCTTTTTTTAATCTCAACCTTTTTTCCTCCATTTCCAGTCTTCTTTTTTTCATTTCCAAATCTTCCATTTCTTTTTCTAAATCCTTAAGTTCATTTTCTTTGGAATCAAAATCAGCCCTCATCCTTCGTTCTCTATTTCTCAAATCTCTATTTTCATTTTCCATATTTTATTGACCCGTTAGATACATTTCAAGCTTCACTTGAGATGTTATCTAACTGGGCTTCTTGTCCCGTTAAATTTATTTCAAACAAAGTTTGGAATGCTATCTAACTGAGTTTTTTAATTTTTAAATTAAAGGTACATTTAAATGGTCATTTAAATATCCATTTAAATAATTATCTAAATTTCTTAATCATTCCTCCACCCAAAATTTCGTCTCCCTTATAAACTACCACTGATTGACCTTTAGCAACAGCCCATTGCGGTTCATCTAAAACTATTTTCCATCGCCTTTCTTCTCTTTCAACTTTGCCCAAACTAAAACCAGACTGATATCGAGCTTTGAATTGATATTTTTTTTCTGGCTCTGGCTCTTCGGCTATCCAATTAGCTTGTTCTAAATAAATTTCTTTATTGATTAAGTTGGAATGATTTTTGTTTTTACTGACTACCAGAATATTTTCCTTGAAGTTTTTATCAATGACAAAATAGGGTCCTCCTGGCAAATCCAAACCCTTTCTTTGTCCTTGAGTATAATAGACCAAACCCTGATGATTTCCCAAAAAAATCCCTTCCTCATCTTGAATTTCTCCTGATTCAATTTGACTTTGATCTAAATTATCTTTCAAAAAATCTTGAACTTTTTTCTGCCCCTCTAGAAAACAAACATCTTGTGATTCTTCAATTTCTTCAAATAATTTTTTATCCAAAGCCTCTTTTTTAATAATCGCCTTTTGCTGGTCACCCAAAGGAAAAATTATTCTAGCCAATTCTTCTTGAGTCAAACGATAAAGAAAATAGGATTGGTCCTTGCTTTTATCCAAGCCTTTCAGCAGTCGAAATTTTCCGTCCCTTTTCTCAATTCGAGCATAATGCCCAGTGGCTATTTTATCAATTCCCAATTCATCGGCTATTTTTAATAAAATTTTAAACTTAATTTCATAATTGCACTTCACACAAGGATTGGGAGTTTTGTTGTTTTGATATTCATTTAAAAAGCTTTTAATGATGCATTCTTTAAAGATTTCCGAAATATCTTTTACTATCAATTCAACCTCCAATTTATCAGCCAGGCAATGAACATCATCAAGATTCTTGTTTTTCAGCATCTTCAAAAAAATCGCCACCGGCTCAAAACCTTTTTCTCTCAAAATTTTAACCGCCGTAACTGAATCTACTCCGCCCGAAAATCCAACTACTATTTTTTTAAATTTTTCAAACATTTTAAATTTAATAAATTTTCCTTAATATTAGCATAAAATTTATTTTTTACAAATTATTTTACATTAAAATTGTTTTTTATTTTTTAAAATCTGCTATAATGAAATTAATAAATTTAAAAAATGAAAAATAAAATTTTATCTTCAGATAGATGTTTGTTGTTAATGTTTTTTTTAGTCGCCTTAAGTATTTTTAGCTTTTATTTTTTTTATAATAAATCAAAAAAAACAGTCTTAGTAAATGGAGCTAAAGACGAATTAAAAATTAAGTTAAGTAATGGTTGGAATTTAATTTCTGTTCCCGAAAAAATGCAAGGGATGACGATAGAAGGTACTTGGGAAATTCCAGAAGTTTGGTATTATGACAATGAAGAGAATAATTATTATGTAGCCCCTAAGGAAATAGCTGATAAAAATGGTTATCCTTTCTTAGAAAAAGTAGAAGCAGGAGAAGTTTATTGGGTTAAAAGTATTGGTAAAAATGATCTTATCAGCTGTAATCCTTTAGAAGAATCTTGTGGAAAAATATTTCCTCCAAAAGATAAAAAACTAGCAAAAGGATTTAATACTTTAGGTGCAGGAGAATCCGAAACTAAATTAAAGATAAAAGATTTTTTGAATGCTTATGGAATAAAAGATGTCAATGAATTTGGGTATATTGTTCTTGGTTATAACAATGAAGAAGATGAATGGTTAGTTTATGATAGTACAAGAGATAAAATAGAAAAATATCCGGAATTAGAAGAAATTTATCCCCAAAAAGGTTATTTTGTTTATATTAGAAATAAGGTACCTATAAAAACCAAGGAATATACTCTTCCAATAGATTTTATTGAGAAACAACTAAAAGATGAATCTGCTGTTCTTGGTTCATTTCATGCAGATCCAACTATTATAAAAGATGAAGAAAATAAAAAATATTATTTAAATTTTACTGGTTGGAAATATCCATTGATGTCATCCACAAATATGGTCGATTGGAAGTTTGAAAAAAATTCTAAAGGAACTATTAAATCTTTGCTCTACAATGAAAATGGAACGAATATTAACCCGAACAGCAATCCTGAAACCTACCCTATCGATCAATATAATAATAAATATAACTATATTTGGCCAGGTGCTATTCAAAAAATAGGAGAAAAATATGTTCACACATTCAGTGCTTTTAATATAGGTCAAAACTATCCTCCTTTTGAAAAAAAAGAATTTTATCCATTAACACAAAATTATCCCAACACCTCCTTTGTTTCCACTTTTGATAGTTTTGAAGATTTTGAAATACCAAGTAAAAATTTTAAAAATAACATTCAGAAAATAACTGGGAGTGTTCATACAACTGACTCTAATAAAACTGAATACGATTTAGATTATAATAGCGATTATATGAATAATTTATATATAGATGTTTCCTATTTCCAAGATGAGAAAAAAGATATTTGGCTTTATCATGGAACGACTTCAAATAGATCAAACACAGATAAACATACCAGATCTCAAGAAATGGCAATGGTCAAAGTTGATTCAAATGACCATACTAAAACCATTGGCAAGCCCTATTTAATTAAAGATCCAACTGAAAACGAAGGTTACCTAAATGGTAATAAAAATATGCCAATGTGTGTTTTTGGAGTAGGTGCTATAAAAAATTCTTTTGGTTGTAACTCAACTCCTTATTATAATAATCCGACAGGAACCTTTAATGGAAGTACTAGTAATATAATTAGCTGGAAACATCCCCAGACTCCCGATTCTTCTTCTGAGGAAATAATGATATCCAAATCTTATCTTGAAAAATTTGATCAAGTAAATATTGATATTGATCCTACTGGAAATTT
>JAGYNP010000019.1 GCA_018399935.1 Candidatus Moraniibacteriota bacterium | reverse complement strand
GCCTGGCTTTAATCTTTTTAGAAAGGCTTTTTATAAGTTTTTTGTTGGCAGTAATGATTATTTAAAGGCTGAAGGGATTATGAAAGAAGTTTTTAAAAAAGTTGTTGAAGAAGATTTAACAGATTATTTAACAAATATTAATTTAGAAACATTAATTATTTGGGGTAAAAAAGATAAGTTAACACCTTTAAAACACGGCAATATAATGGATAAAAGAATTCCCAATTCTCAATTAATAGTTTTAGACAGCGGTCATTCGCCTCATTTAAAAATACCTCATCAGCTAAGTAGTCTCATTCTTAAGTTTATTTATTAAGAAAATGGAAGAAAATAAAAAACCAGTTGTTTATTTAGGAGGCAATCATTATACTGCTCTGGGAGGCATACGCACTCTGGGACGCAGAAAAGTTCCTGTTTATGCTTTGGACTATAATTTTGAAAACGCTTATGCTCTTACTTCGCGTTATGTAACAAAAAAAGTGCTTTGTCCTTGGATCGGTGATTCAGAAAAAAAATTTGCTGACTTTCTTCTTAAATTAGCTAACCGTTTTAAAGAACCGCCTGTTTTAATACCTTCTCATGATGCTTATGCTATTTTAATGAGTAATTATAGCGAAGCTTTATCAGAAAAGTATTTATTCCATAAAAACGAACAAGGAATGGTTGCAAATTTAATTAATAAAAAAGGACTTTATAATTCTTCCGTTAAATATGGATTACCTATGCCTCTTACCTTTTTCCCTGTTTCTCAAGAAGAAGACAATAAGATAGTTAAAAAAATAAATTATCCCTGTATTGTAAAACCGGAAGTTTCACATGAATTTACAAAGATTTTTAGAAAAAAATGTATTGTTGCCAAAAATGTTTCTGAACTTCAGGAGGCTTTGAGAAAAACCAGAGATGCGGGTATAGAAATTATGGTTCAAGAAATTGTTCCTGGTTTTGATGACCAAATGTTTGCCCTTGATGTTTTTTTGAATAAAAAAGGAGAAGCAACCCATATAGTAACAATGCAAAAATTAAGACAGTATCCAGTTAATTTTGGAGTTACTAGTTTGGGCAGACAATTATATGTTCCAGAAATTATAGAGCCAGGTATTAATTTTTTAAAAGAGGTTGGCTATCATGGTTTTTGTGAAATTGAGTTTAAGCGCCACTCAAAAACCGGAAAATATCTAATGGTTGATTTTAATGCTAGGATAACCAGTTTTGCTTCTATGTTAGATGCCTGCAAAATGGAAGCAGCCTATCTTATTTACCGAGATTTGATTGATAAACCTTTACCCCCACAACACTTAAAAGAAAATACAGGCAGAGCTTTTTATCATTTTTTTGAAGATACTGTTGCTTCTTATGCTTATCTACGTTCTGGCCAGCTTACATTGTGGCAGATTATAAAACCTCTTTTAAAATACAAAAAAACACATGCTATCTGGGCTATAGATGATGTAAAGCCATTTTTTGTTTTTTATTGGAAAAAGATTAAAAAACAATTTGAAAAGCTAATCAAACACTAATTCTTTGTTAATGAAGGTTGAATTTTTAGAAAAAGGAGATTTGGCTTGGGATAATTTTGTTATTAGAAATGAGGGTAGCTTTTTACAAAGTTTAAGTTGGTCAAAATTTAATAAAGAGCTAGGTAAAAAGCTTTTAATGGTTAGAATCAGAAAACAAGAAAAAATAGTTTTTCAAGCTTTGGTCATTAAAAATGTTTATCTATATATTCCTTATGGTCCAGTCTTTGATAAAGATATAGACAAAAAAGAAGTAATGAATTTTTTCTTGAAAAATATAAAAGGAAAAGCTGTATTTCTAAGGATTGAGCCTTTCTCAAAAATTGTTTGGCCAGAAGGCTTTTGCTATAAAGAGATCAAAACAAGAAGACAACCCCAAAAGACTTTACTTTTAGATTTAAGAAAATCAAGAGAAAAATTGCTTTCAGAATTTCAGAAAAATTGCAGATATAATATTGGTTTAGCTAAAAGGAGGGGAGTTAATGTTTTTGTGAGAGACAAATATGATTCAACGTTTTATTCTTTGCTTCAAAAAGTTGCTAAAAGAAAGAAATTCAGGATTTTTAAAGATAAATATTATAGAAATTTTTTTAAAATTGACAATAAAAATTTTAAAACCAAGCTTTTTTTAGGTAGCTATCAGAAAGAGATTATTTCTGCCTATATTGTGGTATTTTTTAATAAGACAGCAACTTGTCTTCACGGC
>JAGYNP010000018.1 GCA_018399935.1 Candidatus Moraniibacteriota bacterium | reverse complement strand
ATTATATGAAAAAATTTAAAAATAATAATTTAATAAAAAAGATTGGGATTGCTTTAGTCGTTTTTTTATTGATTTCTGGCTTAATTTCTTTATATACTGCTCCACTTAAACGGGTAGAGAAAATCTCTTTGAGTCAATTAGCTCAAGAAATTGATGAAAATAAAGTTGATAAAATTGATGTTGAAGGAAATAAATTATTCATAGAACTAAAAAATGGAGAGGAACAGGAATCTTTAAAAGAACCACAGGCAGCTTTATCAGAATCTTTGAAAAATATTGGTCTTTCAAATGAAGTCTTAAATCAAGTTAAAATTAATATTCAAGATAATACTACTGCTAATGTTTTTGTTAATATTATTTTACCATTTTTATTACCATTTTTATTAATAGCTTTTTTTATTTGGTTTTTAATGAAACAGGCTCAAAGAGGAGGAAATCAAGCCATGTCTTTTGGTTCTAGTAAAGCTCGAATGTTTGTTCCTGATAAAGACAAGAAGAAAAGAATAACTTTTCAAAATGTAGCTGGTTCGAAAGAGGCCAAAGAGGAGCTTCATGAGGTGGTTGATTTTTTAAAAAATCCAAGAAAGTTTGTTCAGATGGGGGCTAAAATTCCAAGAGGCTTCTTGTTGTTGGGTTCTCCTGGAACGGGAAAAACTTTATTGGCTAAAGCAGTAGCTGGAGAAGCTAATGTTCCATTTTTTTCTATTTCGGGGTCAGAATTTGTTGAAATGTTTGTTGGAGTGGGGGCTTCTAGGGTGAGAGATTTATTTAAACAAGCTAAGAAAAGCGCTCCAGCTATTGTTTTTATTGATGAAATTGATGCAGTTGGAAGACAAAGAGGAACTGGAGTGGGTGGAGGTCATGATGAGAGAGAACAAACTTTAAATCAGATTTTAGTTGAGATGGATGGTTTTGATACTAAAGTCGGGGTTATAGTTATTGCGGCTACTAATAGGCCGGATGTTTTAGATCCAGCTTTAATGAGACCAGGAAGATTTGACCGACAGGTAGTGGTAGATGTTCCTGATATTAAAGAGCGAGAAGCAATTTTGAAAATTCACCAAGTTGGTAAAAAATTTGCTAAAAAAATAAATTTAAGACAAATTGCTGAAAGAACAGCTGGTTTTTCAGGTGCAGATTTAGCGAATCTTTTGAATGAGGCTGCTATTTTAACAGTTAGAAGAAGAAAAACTGAGATTGGAATGGATGAAATGCGAGAAGCTATTGAAAAAGTAATTCTTGGTCCTGAGAGGCGAAGTAATGTAGTGACTGATAATGAGAAAGAAATTACAGCTTATCATGAAGCTGGACATGCTTTGGTGGCCAATAAACTTTCTAAAACGGATGATGTTCAGAAAATTTCGATTATTGCTAGAGGAAGAGCGGCTGGTTATACTTTAAATACTCCGAAAAATGATGAGAGATTGCATTTTAAATCATATTTTATGGAACAATTGTCTGTTTTATTGGCTGGTTATGCTACAGAAAAAAAGATTTACAATGAAGTGACTTCGGGAGCATCTAACGATTTGAAAAGGGCTACTGATGTTGCTAGAAAGATTGTAACCAAATTTGGAATGAGTAAATTAGGGCCAATTAGTTATGGATCTGATCAAGAAAAAGTTTTTTTAGGTAAAGAGTTTCATGATCAAATTGAACATTCTCAAAAAATAGCAGAACGAATTGATATGGAGGTGGAGAAAATTATCAATGAAGCTTTCAAAAAAAGTTCTGAAGTTATAGATAAGAACGAAAAAGTTCTTGAAAAAATTGCTAAGGAGCTTTTGGAAAAAGAAACTATTGAAAAAGATCGCTTTGATGAGATTGTAAAAGATTTAACAGGAAAGAAGAAATAAAAACTTAAAAAAGGAATCGTTTAGGTTCCTTTTTTTGTTTCTTAATATTTTTGAGCAAAAATTTTAAAAAAATAGACAGAAAAAACTAAAAAATCCCACCTCCTCGGTGAGCCTTAGTGAGACGGGTCCTCAATCTCCCGTTCTCCTTTTTGGCGGACAAATTAAAAAAAGAAGAAGATCAGTTGGTAAAGTTTCTTTTTGAATTAGGCTATCTAAGTAGTTCCTCCTATTTTTTCAAAGGGGGATCGAGGGGGTTTTGGAGTATAATGTCTATTATAAGCATACATTTATATAACTAAAATGTTAAAATACAATTCCAACCTCAAAAAATTTTCCCAAAAATTAAGAATTAATCAAACTTTAGCTGAAAGAAAATTGTAGAAATATTTAAGAACCCAGTTAAATAGTATTCCAAACTTCGTTTGAAATAATTTAACGGGTCAAGAAAAATCAAATAGCCAATTTCAGATTCACTAGACAAAAACCAATAGGAAAATACACCGCAGATTTTTATTGCCATAAACTAAAATTAGTTATTGAAGTAGATGGAGACAGGCATTTTAAAAGTCAAGAACCAGAAAAAGATAAAGTAAGAGATGAATTTTTTAAAAACCAAAACCTTAAAGTTATTAGATCTAATAATTTAGATGTTTATAAAAATATGGAAGGAGTTTTGTGGACTATTTGAATGGAGTTTGAAGAGTTTGAAGAAGAAAAGATTTCTAAAATAAAAAATCACCCTAGTCCTCCTTTACAAAAGGAGGGGGAACAGTTGATTAGAGTTTATTTAAGATCCAAGTTGTCTAAGTAATCTCTTTTCTATAGTAGACGTTCGCTATCTGCCTCCACCAGCTGGCGGATGGTCGGAGGCGGAGAGAGAGGGTTTCTGATAAATTTTTGTGGAAATTTTTGTCCAGAGACGTTAAAAGATTTTTTTATTTTGTTGAATTTTTTAAATATGTTATAGTGATATCATATTCAAAAGTTTCTATTTAAAGAATTATATGAAAAGTGAACAAAAATTTAAAATTAAAGGTGGACAGGAATTAAAAGGTGAAATTAGAGTGAATGGAGCTAAAAACTCGGCTTTGAAAATTTTAGCTTCAACTGTTTTGACTGACCAAGAAATTATAATAAAAAATTTTCCTTTTATAGAAGACACTCAAAGAATGCTTGAATTATTGGAAAAATTGGGAGCTAAAATAAAACAAAATAAAGAGAAAAAAGAAGTTATAGTAAGTCCTGGTGGAATTAAAAACGGAAGATTAAAAGGAGAATTAGTTGAAAGATTAAGGGCATCGATTTTATTAGTTGGACCTCTTTTAGCAAAATTTGGTGAAGTAAATATGACTTATCCTGGAGGGTGTTTGATTGGTAAAAGGCCAATTGATATTTTTTTGGATGGTTTTAAAAAAATGGGAGCTAAAATAGAATGGAGTGATAAAGGATTTAAGGTTTTTTTAAATAAGTCTAAATTAACAGGAGAAACTATTTTTTTTCCAAAAATTACTGTAACTGGCACAGAAGCTTTGATGATGACGGCTGTTTTAGCTGAAGGAAAAACTGTTTTAAAAAATTGTGCTATGGAACCAGAAATTAAAAGTCTTGCAGATTATTTAAATAAGAATGGAGCAGATATTAATGGAGCCGGAACGCCAACTATAACAATTAAAGGGGTTGATAAAATTTCGGCTGGGACTTTTGAGGTTATTCCTGATAGAATAGAAACCGGAACTTTTATTATGATGGGTTTGGCTTGTAAAAGTGAAATTACTATTACTAATTGTATTCCTGATCATCTCGGAGCAATTTTGCCAGTTCTTAAAAAAAATGGAGCTAACTTAGAAATAGGAAAAGATTTTATTAGGGTTAAAAAGGGGAAAATGCTGAGAGCTGTTTCTGTTTCTACCCATGAATATCCAGGTTTTGCAACTGATTTACAACCACCCTACACCTTATTAATGACTCAAGCTAATGGAGTTTCTTTAATACATGAAACTATTTTTGAAGGAAGGTTATTTTTTACAGATCAATTAAATACAATGGGATCAGCAATTGTAATGTGTGATCCTCATAGAGTGGTAGTCTCTGGGCCAACTGGTTTATATGGAAAAACTTTAACAAGTCCAGATTTGAGAGCTGGCATAACAATGGTTTTGGCTGGAATGATTGCTTTTGGTGAGACTACTATTGAAAATATTTATCAAATTGATAGGGGGTATGAGGATATTGATGGGAGGCTTAATTCCTTAGGCGCCTCAATAGAGAGGATAAAATAGGGGTTAATTTTCAATTTTCAATTCACAATTTTCAATCAATTTTCAATCAATAAATTTAAAAATGAATTATGATTTAGAAGAAAGAACCGCTAAATTTTTCGAAGAAGTAATTGAATTAGTTGGTAATACCAAAAAAAGTATTTTAAATAGAAATACACTGGAACAACTTATTAGATCTGCAACAAGTGTTGGCGCTAATTACTGTGAAGCGAATAATGCTAGTTCAAAGAAAGTATATATTTGCAAAAAAGAAATTAATGAAACAAAATATTGGCTTAGATTGTTGTCAAAATCTAATCCAGAAAAAAAGGATCAAATAAAAATTCTTTGGCGAGAAGGGTAGAAATTAAATTTAATTTTTCAAAAAATAATAAATTCACTGAATAAAAACAAGAATTAAAAATTGTGAATTGAAAATTATTGTATTAAAACTATGGTAACAAGATTAACTAGAGATTTTTTTAAAAGCTTGAGACATGCTGGGCGAGGGTTTAAGTATATGACTATTAGGGAAAAAAATTTCCGAATTGAATTGGCGGCTGGGATAGTTGTCTTGGGGATAGCTTTTTATATGGAAATGCAAAAATGGGAACTAGTTTCATTGACTTTTATTATATTTATAGTTTTGATTTTGGAAGCCATTAATACTTTAGTGGAAAGGTTGATTAATATTTTTAATCCTAGGGTTCATCCTTATGCTAAAATGCTTAAAGATGTTACGGCTTCAATAGTTTTATTAGGTTCAATTGGATCGATAATAATTGGTTTATTAATTTTTTGGCCCTATGTTTTTTAAGAAAACAGGGGGGACAAAATTTATTTTTAATAGCAAGAGCTTGTTTTCGGTTCTTGCTTTTTTGTTAGTTTTTAATTTTTCTAAAGCTTCGGATCTTGTTGTCGAGACTAAAGAAAAAATTAAAATAACAGAAAATCAAGAAAATATTGAGATTGAAAATAATTTAGAAGAAGTACAAAAAGAAAACGAAGACGATCAAGAAACAATACAAACTAAAAAAAGCTTAGAGGAAATTAGCAATAACAAAACAGAAATTGTTTTGAGTGAAAGTGATGTTTTAATAGGAGAAGATCAAGAAAAAAGCAACAAAAACAATAAAGTAAATAAAACAACAGACCAAGAGGATGTGGAAATTAGAGAAATTGAATCCCTGGACGCTGAAGTTACGGAAAAGGAGGAAGAAGATGATTTTAAGATAGTAATAAATGAAATAGCCTGGATGGGGACAACAGAAAGTTATGCTGATGAGTGGATTGAGCTGAAAAATTTATCAAAGAAAACAGTTAGCTTGGATAATTGGTTTTTGGAAATTGGTTCTAAAAAAATTAAACTTGAAGGAGATATTGATAAGGGAGGATTTTATCTGCTTGAAAGAACAGATGATAATAGTGCTTTAGGAGTTGAAGCAGATTTGATTTATACTGGTAATTTGAATAATGATGGAGAAGTTTTAATTTTAAGAGACTCCGAAGACAAGATTGTCAATAAGATAGATGCTGGCGAGAAGTGGTTGGCGGGAAATAATGATCAAAAATTGACCATGGAAAGAATGGAAGATGGAAATTGGCAAAACAGCTTTATTGTTAATGGAACTCCAGGAAAGGAAAACAGTAAAGAAAATGATGGGGGAATTGAAGAAAATAAAGGAGCGAATAAATGTAATATTAAAGATCGGCCAGGACTGGAAAAAATTTTAATTAATGAAATTTTTCCAAATCCAATTGAAAATGAAAGTGAAAATGAATGGATTGAAATTTTCAATTCTGGTGACAAGAAGATTGATTTGGAAAATTGTTTTTTAGCGGATGGTAATTATAAACCTAATGAAAAAAATATAGAAAAAGCTTTTAAAATTGGAAATGGTGAGAATGTTGAAGGTGGTAAGTTTAAGATTTTTAATAGAAAAGAATTTAGTTTCGGAATGAATAATTCTAATGAAGTTATTTATTTTTTAGATTTTGAAGGGAATGTTTTGAATGAGATTTTTTATGAAAAATCTGAAGAAGGTTTTTCTTATTCTTTGAATTCTGAAGGAGATTGGGAGTGGACTGAATTTTTGACATCCGGAGATATTAATAGATTCCCAGAGCCTAAAATTTATTCCAAAAAAGTTGAAATGACTGAATTGATGCCTAATCCTGAGGGTGTCGATAAAAATAAGGAGTGGTTGGAGCTGTTTAATGGAGATTTGCTTGAAATTGATTTGAAGGATTGGTATTTGGTTAATCAGTCTGATAAAAAATTCAAACTAGATGGATTAAAAATAAAACCTCAAGAAAGATTGAATGTTAAAATTATAAATAGTAGTTTTTCTATTAAAAATAGTGATGGTTGGATTGAATTAAGAAATCCAAATGGTGAAAAAGTTGATAAGTTAGTTTATATTGAAAGTGCTAAAGTGAATACTAGCTATAATAAAAAATCTAATGGAAAATGGGAGTGGAGTGTTTTTATTACTCCGGGTCAGAAGAATAAGTTTAATAGTCCACCTATCTATAAGGTTGATATTCCCGACAAGATTTATAAAAATGTCAAAGTCTTTTTTGAAATTGAAAAAGTTAGAGATAAAGATGGGGAAAACTTGAAGTTTCGTTGGGATTTTGGAGATGGGAAAAGAAGTTATTTGAAAAAAACTAGTCACAAATTTGACAAGAGAGGACGCTACACTGTTCAAACCAGAGTGAGTGATTTAAGTGTTGATGTTTTTAAATTTTTTGATATAGAGGTTCAAAGATTTCCTGAATTTGACTTGGAAATTGTTAAGTTGTTGCCCAATCCCAAAGGGTCTGACAGTGAGGGGGAGAAAATTTGGATTTTGAATAAGGAGAAAAAAATTATCAATTTAAAGGGCTGGTCAATCACTACCGGGAGCAGTATGAGTAAATTGACCAATCATTATTTTAAGGAAGATTTTAAAATAAAAGCTGGTGACACTAAGGAGATTGATAGAAAAGATTGCCCTTTTTCTTTATTGAATAAAAAAGGTCGAGTAGTTTTAAAAGCTCCTAATGGAGAGGTGATGGATAAAGTTAAATATGAAAAAGATAAAATTGAAGATGATGAAATTTATTATTTAGATGATGATGAGTGGTTTTGGCAATTGCCGATAAAAAAAGTTGATCAACAGGTCAAATTTTCGGAAGCGGTTGTTTTAGGAAAAGAAAACAAGACTTCAAAAAAAGATTTAGTCAGATTGATTTTGGATGAAAATAAATATGATAGTAGTAAGAAATTAGTTTATTTTAACAATTGGCTTTTTGCTCAATCTCGAAACTATTTTTTTGAGTTTATTTTTCCTGAGATTTTGAATAAAAGAGTTAAAAGTTGGAAATAAAAAATATATAGAAACTATTTTTTTGCTATTTTTTCTTAAAAACCATTTTTAATCGTTCTCTAGTCTTTTAATGGATAAATTAAAAAAAGGAAAGAGGCTTTATTCTAAAATTTAAAATTAAAAATAGTTTTAAGAATAAAAAACAGAGAGAAATTCTCTGTAAAATTTATTTTTAGGATTTAGGTGAATTGTTGTATTTACGCACAAAATAAAATTATTATAAGCTAAATTAAAAAACTAAAATATCCTTATTTAAGGATTTTTCTGGTTTAAATCTGGAAAATTTTTTGATGCTAGGGTGTTTTTATTTATCTTTTCCAGCGTATTCTTTGGTTTCAGTATTGATTAAAATAATATCACCAGTTTTTATGAATAGTGGAGTATTGATTTTAGCTCCAGTTTCTATAGTAACTTGTTTACTGCCTCCATCGGTGGTATTACCTTTGATTCCAGGAGGAGATTCTGTTACTTTGAAGGCCATTTTAATTGGTAGATTAATGTTAATCGGTTGGTCTTTGAAATAAAAAACTTCAATTTCAGAATTTTCTTTTAAAAAGTCAACTGAATTTCCGATAACTTTTTCATCTAACTCAAATTGTTCATAATTTTGGTTGTTCATAAAGTAATAAGTTTGTTTTTCTGAGTAAAGAAACTGAACTTTTCGATTATCAATTTCTAAGGGTTCAACTTTATCTGAACCTTGAAAAGTTTTGTTTATAATGGAACCAGTTTTTAAATTTTTTAATTTAGTTCGCAAAACCGCCCCAGCTCGACCAGTCTTAGAATGTTGTTCGTAGATGACTTCAAAAGGTTCTTCGTTGTAGATTATTTTAGAACCTTTTTTAATATTAGTAATACCTATCATGGAGCTTTAGAAGTTTTCGGGGATTACCTGTTTAGTAAATTTCTTCGTGAAAACTCTTGCTCGCTATTCATTTCGTGTATTATGAATAATATATTTTGTTGCGTTGCTTAGTTTTTTCTTGAAATTTACTTAAACATCTAATCCTGGATACTATTTTCTTATTAGATAAAATATTTAATTATATTCAAAATCAATTTCAATACATAAATAAAGTGCGTTTCATTTGTTATTTAAATCTTCCTTGAATTGCACTTAAAAAAGGACGTTTTTTTTGCTTAAGGGCTAATTTAAAAAAGATTTGGTCTATTTTGCAACAAAAGGAAGAAGTGAGATGATTCTAGCTCTTTTAATAGCTTTAGAAACCATTCTTTGATGTTTAGAACAATTACCAGTTTTTTTTCTGGGTAAAATTTTTCCAACAGTGTTAATGTATTTTCTTAAAAGAATTACATTTTTATAATCAATTGTTTTAATGTCGTTTGAACAAAAATAGCAAACTTTTTTACTATTATCAACGGGTTTCATTATTTTCATAATTAGTATAAATAATAAGTTAATTAAAATTGGAAAATTACTAATTTAAACTAAAGTTTAAAAAGGAATATCCTCTATTTTTATATCATCTTTATCGTCATCTACATTTATAGTTGGAATTTCTTCTGAGGCTGGAATATTGGTATTTTGAGGTTGAGGATTATTTTGGGGCTGGTTGTTATTTTGAGGTTGGAAATTATTATTTCCTCCACCAGTGCTTTGATCTTTGGACCCCAACATAATTAGATTTTCGGCTATTATCTCAGTTTTATATTTTTTTTCACCAGTATTTTTATCATCCCAGGATTGAGTTTGTAATCGGCCTTCAATATAAACTTGTTTACCTTTGTTTAAATATTGAGAACAGATTTCGGCTAATTTTCCCCAAGCTACAATATTGTGAAATTGAGTATCTTCTCTTTGTTGTCCAGTATTTTTATCATTCCATTTTTTACTCGTGGCTACTCCAAAAGATGCAACATTTTGACCAGTTTGAGTAGATCTTGATTGAGGATCATTAGTCAATCTGCCAATGATCATTACTTTGTTTAAATCCATTTTTTTTGTTTAATTGTTATAAATTGAATAAAATTAACTATTTAAAATCTCGTCTAGTTTTTTGTCCAATTCATCTAAAGAAACATCATTATCTTTTTTTGTTGAGGCTTTTTTATCAATAGCGTTTTCTTTTTTTGTTTTAGTTTTAACAGAGTTTGAAGTAGATAAAGGCTTCTTCTTTTTAGTTTTTTTGTCAACTGTAACTTTGGCGGAATTTGAAGTATCAATGGAAGTTTCTTTCTTTTTAGTTTTTAATTCTTCTTTTTTCTTAGCGGATTTTCTAGTATCTTTAATTTCTTCCGTTGTTTCTTTTTTTACCTTTTTAGTAACTGTTTTTCTTTTAAATTTTTTTTGTTCAGCTAAAGCTTTTTCGACATCTTTAGATTTTATGGATTTTTTACCAGTGTAAATTTTCTCTAATTTTTTAATGTCTTCTTCTAAGGAGGGAAGTTCATCAGCTCTAATGATAATATAACGGGCTACTTCGTTTCTTTGATTAAGTTTGACTTTTAATTCGTCCAAGTTGGTTCCTTTTTTGAATTCAAATCTCAAAACAGTGAAAAAACCATAATTCTCATGTTGAATTTCATAGGCCAATTTTCTTTTAAGGTATTCTTTTTCTTCTGTGATTTTAGCACCATAGGATTCAATAAATTTCTTGGTTTCTTTTCTAATTTTTTCTAGCTCTGCTGTTTTTGATTGTAAAACTAAAAAGTTGATTTCATAAAGCATAATTTTTTATTAAATTAATTATAACATATTTTAAAACTCTTTGACATAAATAATACCACCCAGAAAATTTTCTAAAATTTCATCTAGGGTGGAAGCGACCTCATTAATCTTAGACCAGTAGAGTTTAAGCGATGAAGCCTGATGGGACTTTTAATATTACTTAAATATTAGCTTTTTAAGTTGAATTTGTCAAGGTGAAAAATTTTCAAAAAAACAATCAATATTTTCAGCTAAAAATTAGGGTAATTCAGCTTTGACATTTTTTGTTAATCAAGCTATTATTAGGCTATTGATAAACTCATCTTGGTTTGTAAAAATTAGTTTGTTTGAAAAACAATCTTGAATTAAGGATGGGTTAAATGAAATAAATTAAAAGTAAATTTATCTATATGTTGCAATCAAAATTATTTGGTAAAACTTTGAAAAAAATTTCCTCTCAAATTAAGATTAGAAGTAATGAATTGTTGATAAGAGGGGGTTTTATAACTGAATCAACTGCGGGAAGATACTATTTTTTGCCATTGGGCTGGCGGGTACATGAAAAAATAAAAAATATTATTAAAGAGGAAATGGATAAAAGTGGAGCCCAAGAATTAATTACACCTGTTTTGCATCCTCTGGAATTATGGCAAGAAACTAATCGAACTTCAACTACTGGTTTTGAGTTAATGAAGGTTAAAGATCGAAGGGGGTCAGATTTTGCTCTTGGAGGAACTGCCGAAGAGATGATGGTTGATTTAATAAGAGGTATGGAAGTTTCTTACAAGGATTTGCCTTATAATATTTATCAATTTTCAACTAAATTTAGGGATGAACTTAGAGCTCGGGGAGGACTCTTGCGAGTGCGGGAATTTGTTATGAAAGATGCTTATTCTTTTGACCGGAATGAAGAAGATTTTAAAAAAACCTATAAAAAAATGGAAGATTCTTATGCTCGGATTTATAAAAAAATGGGATTAAAAACTGATGTTGTTTTGGCTGATAATGGTTATATTGGTGGTGAGTATTGTCATGAATTTCAAGTGGAATCAGAAATTGGAGAAGGAAGGTATTTTGTTTCTGAGGATGGAAAATATATTGCTCATGAGGATGTGGCTGAATTTAAAAGAAAGCAAATAAATCCAGGAGAAAAAGAAAAGCCTTTGGAAATTATTGAGCAACCTCAATGGATTAAAACAATGGAAGACAATGTCAAGCATTATAAGCTACCTAAAGCTAGATTTTTAAAAAATGTTGTTTATCGAAATATTACTAATAATGAAATAATAATTGTTGTTGTTCGAGGTGATTTAGAAGTTAATAAAACTAAATTAGAAAAAGTTTTGAGTGCAGTTGGTCAGTTGTGTGATGCTAACGAGGAAGATTTAAAAGAATTGAAAACAAAACATGGCTACGTTCATTCTTGGGGGCACGAGAAAGCCAGATACATTGGGGATATTTCCCTGAAAAGTGTTAAAAATTTTATTGGGGGGCAAAAAGAAGACAAAACAGATTCTTTTAATGTTAATTATGGTCGAGATTTTGAATGTGAAATATTGGTTGACGTTGCTATGGCTTACGATGGAGCAGAAACAGAAAAAAACGGCAAACTAAAAGAGAAAAGAGGGATTGAGGTTGGAAATATTTTTCAATTAGGATATCATTATACTAATTTAATGAAAGGAGCTCATTTTACGGATAAAGATGGTAAGAAAAAAAATTATTATATGGGTTGCTATGGAATTGGCTTGGGTCGAACTATGGCGGCAATTGTTGAGACAATGAATGATGAAAGAGGAATTATTTGGCCAGATAATATTACTCCATTTAAAATTCATTTAATTTCGATTGATCAAGATCAAGAAGCTCAGAAACTATATTGCAAACTCCAGGAAAAGGGTTATGAAGTTTTGTTTGATGACAGAAAAATTTCACCAGGAGAAAAATTTGCCGAAGCTGATTTAATTGGTTGTTCTTATCGAATAGTAATTAGTGCTAAAACTTTAGAAAAAAGGAAATTAGAAGTTAAAAAAAGAAGCGAAAAAGATGTAACATTTATGAGCGAGAAAGAATTATTAAGTAAGATCTTATAGTTTTTTAATAGAAATCAGTTATTAGTCACCAGTCAATTTTTTTAATAAATGATCGATGACCAACAACCGATAATTTGTTTAATGTTCAATAGATTTTTAGGAAAAATATCCAAAGATATTGGGATTGATTTGGGGACGGCTAATACTTTGGTCTATGTTAAAGATAAGGGTATTGTTATTAATGAGCCTTCGGTGGTGGCGGTTAATAAAAACACTGGTCAAATTTTGGCTATTGGGAAAAAGGCTCAACGAATGGTAGGAAAAACACCTTCTCATATTGTAGCCACTAGGCCTTTAGTTGATGGAGTTGTTTCTGACTTTGAAACTACTGAGCAAATGCTAAAATATTTTATTGATAAAATTCATCAAGATTCTTTTACTTTTTTACCTCGACCAAGAGTGGTGATTGGAATTCCCTCTGGAGTGACTGAAGTTGAAAAAAGAGCCGTAATTGATGCAGCTACTAATGCTGGAGCAAGAGAAGTTTATTTAATTGATGAACCAATGGCAGCGGCAATTGGAGCTAGGATTCCGGTTCAAGATGCTGGGGGTAATATGATTGTTGACATTGGAGGTGGTACAACAGAAATTGCAGTTTTATCTTTAGGCGGAATTGTTTCTAGTAGAAGTTTGAGAGTGGCAGGAGATGAAATGAATGAAGATATAATTAAATTTTCTCGAGACAGATTTAATTTATTGATTGGTGAAAGAACAGCAGAGAGTGTTAAAATCGCTATTGGAAGCTCTCATTCTAGCGATAAAGAGTTTAAAATGAAAATAAGAGGAAGAGATTTGGTTAGTGGTTTGCCTAAAGAAATTCAAATAACTAGTTCTCAAACTCGTGAAGCTTTTTCAAAATCAATAAAAATTATTGTCAATGCTATTAAAACAACTATTGAAGAAACTCCTCCAGAGTTAATCGGAGATATTATGAGTAATGGCATTGTTTTAGCTGGTGGCGGAACTTTAGTTAGAGGTTTGGATAAATTAATTGTTGAAAAAACTGAAATGCCAGTTAAAAAAATGGAAGATCCTTTGACGGCGGTTGTTAGAGGGGCGGGAATTGTTCTAGAAGATATTGAAAATTTAAAGGAAATTTTAATTGAAATGCCAGATATGAAAGTATTGAGGTAAAAAATAGTAAAAAATAAAAAGAATAAAATAGGAAATGAAAAATAATAGTAAAAAAATAAATTATGGGATAATAGTAATCAGTCTAATTTTTGTTGTGATTCTTATTTTTAATTTTGAGGAGAATAAACCATTGGAGTCAATTAGTCAAACCTTGGTAAGGCCTTTTGCTAGTTTTTTTTCAAGAGTGGGATATTGGTTTGAAGAAAAAACTTCAATTTTTTCTGATATTAGTGAAGTTAAAAGGGAAAACGAATTTTTGACTGAAGATAATTTAAAATTAAAATTTAAATTATCTCAATTACAGGAAGTTGAGGTTGAAAATGAAGTTTTAAGAAAGGAGCTTAATTTAATGGAAAAAAGTGATTATCGAACAGAAGCTAGTTTAATAATTGGAAGAAGTTTATCTAATGATAGAGAAATAGTTTATTTAGATAAAGGTAGCAAAAATGGTTTAGAAAAAGAAGATCCCGTGATTGTTGCGGGGGGTGTTTTAGTTGGAAAAATTACTAAAATTTATCCAAATAGTTCTGAAGTGGAATTGATTTTGGATAAGAATAATAAAATAAATGCTGAAATTCAGGAAATAGAAACAAAAGGAATTGTTCAAGGGGAGTTTGGAACTTCAGTTTCTATTAATATGATTTCACAAACAGCTAAAGTTGAAAAAGGGCAAACTGTTATTACGTCTGGCTTGGGGAATGTTTTTCCTAGAGGTTTATTGATTGGTTATGTAAAAGATATTAGTACTACAATGGATCAACTTTTTCAAAAGGCATCTTTGGAATTACCAATTCAATTTAATAATTTGAGAATGGTTTGGGTTATTAAATAATTGTTTTCAAAATTTTAAATTTTAAAGATATTTAAGAGTGAATTTTATTAAAAAATAATTATTTTTTAAATGAAAAAAACTTACTTGATTTTATTGTTTTTCATTTTTTTAATTCAATTTTCTTTTTGGCCAATTTTTCAAGAAAAAATTGGAGTCCCAAATTTAATTTTAGTGTTAACAATAATAGTTTGGAATAAAAAAAATTTTATTAAAAATCTAGGCTGGCTTTTTTTTGCGGGTTTTTTGTTTGAAATTTTTTCAGCTGAATATTTTGGTTTTAATTTAATTGTTTTTATTTTAGTAGGAAGTTTGGCTTGGTTTTTGAAAAATATTGTCATTAATAAAGAAAAAAATATTTTTCTAGAAATATTTTTTTGGTTAATGATTAATATTTCTTGGGATTTTTTCACTAAAGGAAGTTCTATCTTAATTAATTTTTTTCAAAAAAATAATTTTGAGTTTAATTTGAGGATTTTTTCGTGGGAATATTTATTTGAAATAATTATTTTTATTATAAGTGGATTGTTGTTGAGCTTAATTTGGAATTTTTTAAGAAATTTTTTTATAAAAAATAAACAATGAAAAAAAGATTTAAACCAGGAACTGAAATTGAGAATCCGATAGTTTTTTCTTCTATTGCTGGTCAGAGTGAAAACATAAATAAACAAAAAGATGTCATTAAAGCTAATTTTTTAATTATTTGGTTTTTCTTAAATTTAATTTTAGTAATTATTGCTGGAAGAGTCTTTTATCTCCAAATTATAAGAGGAAGTTATTACCAAAAAATGGCAGAAAATAACAGAATTAAAACAGTTGAAGTTAAAGCTCCAAGAGGTTTGATTGTTGATAAAAGTGGGGAAATTATAGCTAGTAATATTCCGAGTTTTGATATAGCTTTTATTCCAAATCAACTTTCAGAAAATCGAATTAAAAGGGAACAGATTTATTCTGAATTAGCCAAGGAGTGTGATTTAGAAATAGAGGAAATTAAAAATAAAATAGAAAGTATTGATAGTAGTTCGAAAAATAAATATTTAATTAAAGAAGGGCTTGATTATGAAAAAGCATTAGTTTTAATAGAAAAATTACAAAAATTTCCAGGAATTTATTTGGAAAAAACAGCCAAAAGAAAATATGAAAAAGGAGAAATTTTTTCTTCAATTTTAGGTTATACGGGAAAAATTAACAAAGAAGAACTAAAAAATTTTTCAAATTATTCATTAACTGGTTATATCGGGAAAAATGGTTTAGAGTATACTTATGAAGAAAAGTTAAAGGGTGAAAATGGTAAGATTTTAATGGAAGTGAATTCAGATGGAACTATTAAAGAAGAACTTGAAATAAAGCCATCTGTTAGTGGGGATAAATTAATTTTAAATATTGATAGTAAAATTCAAAATAAAAGTTATCAAGTTTTAAAAAAGATATTGGAAGTTAACGAGGAAGCTACTGGAGCGGTAATGGTTGCTTTGGATCCTAGAGATGGAGCAGTTAGAGGGTTAGTTTCATTGCCAACTTATGATAATAATTTATTTATAGATGGAATTAAAAATAAAGAATATTCTCAATTAGTAAATAATTCTAGAAAACCAATGACAAACAGAGCTATTAGTGGCGAATATCCTCCTGGTTCAGTCTTTAAACCATTATTGGCAGCTATAGCTTTGGAAGAAGACATTGTTAAAGCGGATACTGTGATTAATTGTACGGGAGTTATTTCGGTTGGAAATTGGTCCTTTAGGGATTGGAAAACTCATGGAAAAACAGATTTAAATAAAGCTATTGCTGAAAGTTGTAATGTTTATTTTTATGCGATAGGAGGTGGTTGGAATAATATAGAAGGTTTAGGCGTAAATAAAATGAATAAATATTCGGAATATTTTGGTTTAGGAAACATTTTAGGTATTGATATACCAACTGAAAATTCAGGAAGAATTCCTAATGAAGAATGGAAGTTTAAAGAAATTGGGGAACGATGGTACGTTGGAGATAGTTATCATATGTCTATTGGTCAAGGTTTTATGACAACTACACCTTTACAAATAGCAGCAGCTACAGCGACTATAGTTAATGAAGGAACTCTTTATCAACCTCAAATTGTTAGTAAAATTGTTAGTTCATCTGGACATGAAAATGAAATAAAACCTAAAATTATTAGAAGTGATTTTATTTCAGAGGAAAATTTCAAAAAAGTTAAAAGTGCTATGAGGGAAACAGTTTTAATTGGTTCAGGTCAAAAATTGAATGATATGAAAACCGAAACAGCTGGAAAAACTGGAACAGCTCAGTTTGGTAATCAAGGGAAAACTCATTCTTGGTATGCTAGTTTTGGACCTTATAAAAATCCAGAAATTGTAACAGTGATTTTAATTGAATCAGGAGGGGAAGGTCACGATTGGGCGGTACCAGCTACAGAGCAAATTTTAAGAGAATACTTTAATGAAGAAGAAGAAGAGGTTAATTGGGAGATGATCAATAATATTGTTAAAAATAGAGCGGGCTTATCAGAGGCAACTTTTTAAAAGATCTTTATTTCTAAATCTTATTTTGTTGTGAAATTATTTTTTAAATTTGTTTATTAATAGTTGTATTTGAGAAATTTAGTAAAAAATGTTAAGTTTTAATAGTAGTTGGATTTAAAATAATCTTTTAATTAGCTAAGTTTAAATATGAAAAATCAAAGTCAAAAAAAAACTAAAATTCAAGATGATTTTCAAAAATTAGAAAGAATAATTAATCAGTTAGAAAATGAAAAGGTTGGTTTGGAGGATAGTCTGAAACTTTTTGAGGATGGAGCTGATATTGTAAAAAAGTGTCATGGTCGTTTAAAAAAGGCTAAAAATAAATTCGAAGAAATTAAAGAAGATTTAGAAAAAGAGCTTAATGAATAATTTCTTTTGTCTTATAAAATAATATCATATTCTAGTCTATGATATTATTTAAAATTTAACATAGCAAACTATAAGTATGTAAATAGATTTAAATGAATTTGAATTAAAAAATCTGCTTAAGTAAGCAGATTTTTTTATTTGACTTTGTTAATAGTTCTAATACAACTAGTACAAACCTTTCTTTTTTTACCGTCGATTTTCTTATTTTGAATATTAACTTTAAATTTTCTTTTTGTAGCAATATTGGAATGAGATCTTTTGTTCCCAGTTCGGGATCTCTTATTGCAAATATAACATTGAGGCATAAGTATAGTTGAAATTTTATAAAAAATAATTTAGAATGAGTTAAGTATCAAGATATTAATATCTAGATGCTTAATGATACTAACAATTTTCCTTGATTATGTCAAGTAAGAACTGTTTTTGAATATTTTTTGCTGTAAAATTTATTTTCTATTTTACTAAAATAGTTAAAATAAAGCAAAATTTTAATTTTTACAATTTATTTTTATTTTGTTATGGGTGGGTAAGAGTGTGTTCATAAATAGTTTTTAAAAGTAGATTTATTTTTAATTAATAATTTATAAAAATGGAAATAATTGTTTTAATTGCGGTTTTGATTTTTTCAATAATGATTCATGAAATTTCTCATGGTTTAGCGGCTTTGTGGCAGGGGGATTGGACGGCTCAGCAAGCTGGAAGACTTACTTTAAATCCAGCTAAGCATCTGGATCCTTTTGGTTCTTTTATTGTTCCTTTTTTTTTGATAATCTCACAAATTGGGGTTGTTTTTGGTTGGGCTAAACCAGTTCCTTATAATCCGTATAATTTAAGAGATCAAAAATATGGACCAGCTATTGTTGGGTTAGCTGGACCTTTGTCTAATTTGTTATTAGCTTTATTTGCTGGAATTTTGATGCGATTGTTTTTAGTGATGGGAATTAGTTCTTCGTCTTTTATTTTTGTGCCTTTGTTTTTCTTTATTCAAATTAATATTTTATTAATGATATTTAATTTACTTCCTATTCCTCCTTTAGACGGTTCAAAATTATTATTTACTTTTTTACCTATTTCTGAACATACTAAGCAATTATTAGAGCAATATGGATTTGTGTTTCTTTTAATTTTTCTATTTCTTTTTTCTTCAGCTTTTAGCTCAGTAGTTATAGCGATAATGAGATTTTTTTCTGAGTATGTTGTGGGAATTAATATTTTTAGTCTTTGATAGATTGTCGAAGTTTTTTTGAAAGAAGATTACCATTGTATTATCTTATAAAAAATAGTAAAACAAAATTAAACAAAGTTAAACAAATAAATAAAAATTAGTTATTTAAATGAGAATTGAATTCTATAATATAGTATTTTTGATTTTGTTGATTTTTCTAGGTGTTTTTTTTGTTGAAAATTTTAGTGATAAAAAAAAGATTGTTCAAGCAATTAAAAGTGAAGAAATAATTTATTTAGACGATGGTTGGAATTTAGTCTCTCTTCCTGAAGAAATGGAAGGGATGACAATAGAAGGTACTCGAGAATTTCCAGAAGTTTGGTATTATAACAATGAAGAGAATAATTATTACGTAGCTCCCAAAGAAATATCCGATGAAAGTGGTTATCCTTATTTAGATAAAGTTGAAGCAGGGGAGGTCTATTGGGTCAAAAGTGCTGGTAAAAATAATCTTATTAGTTGTAATCCTTTAACTTTTGATGGAGATTGTGGAAAAGTTTTTCCTTCTAAAACCGAAGAGATCAAAAAAGATTTTGGAACAAAAGGGGCTGGAGGTTTAAAGAAACAAATAGAAGTAGAGGAATTTTTTGATTTTGAGCCAAGTTTTAATTTTGTTGCATTGGGTTGGGATAGTAATAAACAAGAATGGTTAGTATATGTTAGAGATAAAAAAATAGATATCTCTAATTATAGTGAATTAACTAAAGTTCATCCTAAACAAGGTTATTTTTTTGGAAAAAAGATTAGTAGCGGTAATTCAGTTGGAGATGTTTTTGAGGCTGGAGATGTTTTTGTATCTTTAATAGATGACAATAAAAGTGATTGGAGAGATATTCTAAAAGTTGAATCTTTTACAACTCGTATTGATTCGAAATCTTCTGATATCAAACACGCTCCCACTTTTTTTATTGAAAAAGGAGAAAGTGATTTTGAAGGATTGTCTAGATTTCTAAAGGATTATAATACAAGTAGAATAATTTTATTGTCGGATAAAGAAGTAAATTCAAATTTAAATTCTGTTTTAGCTGACTATGATGTTGTTAAAAAATCAATTGATAATATTTACGATAATCAAGATAATTATGACAGTTTAGTTTTAGTAGAAAAGGATGATTATGAAACGGCTTTAATGGCTTCAGTAGTAGCTTCTTATAAAAATAGCTTTCTTGTGTTTATAGATTCTGATAAGGATTGTTCTGATTATGGAAATTGGTTTAATGGTAAAAAAGTTTATGTTTATGGAGATTTGAAGGATAATTTGCCTGTTTGTATTAATAAATTAACGGTTGAACAGGAATCTAAAACTTTAAAAGAGCTACAAGAATGGTACAGAGGAGAAACTAATACTGATAAATTGGTTTTAGTTAATACTGATGATTTGAATGATACTACTGTTGAGGGATTGTCTTTAATCTCACCACTTTTAGCGGCTGTCAAAAAAGAGATTATCATAAATATAGATCAAGAAAAAACTAGTAAATCTGAACTCAAAAAGTATTCTTCATCAGATGGTAGTTATGGATGTGAGTTTGATTATCAAGGATTCGGTAGTTCGTCTTATAGTAGTAAAGCCTTAAGTGTTCAAAAACAATTAATAAAAATAAGGGATAGGATTTTTCCAGAAAAAGGTGTTTTAGGATCTTACTATAGTATTGTGATAGCTGAACCTACTATGATAATTGATTCACAGCCTTCTGGTGGAAAACAAGATCCTAATAGTGGTTTTTGTATGGATTCAAGATACTCGATATTTACTGGTGACGGTGCTATGTCTGGTAGGATATATGGGGATTTTTTGGATGTTAATGTCTACATAGAAAGAGCTATTAATTATCAACATTTAAAAAATCAAATTTATGGAAGCAATAAAAAAGAAGCAATTATAATTGCTCCTCCTAATAGTCCGTCACTTAATTATCGTGGTCAAGCTGAATCAGAAATTTATTCTAGTTTATTAAATAAAAGTGACTGGGAGGTTAGTTCTTTTAATGAATATGAAGATTATTATTTAGTTAATGAAGAAGGTAAAAATTATGAACTTTCATCTTCTGAAAATAAAAATTTAATTTCATATTTTGGTCATGGATCACCAGGAGGGTGGGCTGTTGCTGGTTGTTCTGATAAACTTGATTTACCAGTTGTTTTTAGTGGTGCGTGTTTAACTGATAGTTATTGGGATGGAGTTGGTGGTGATACTCTTGGGGTTAAGTTATTAAAAGCTGGTGCTATTGCTCATTTTGGAGCATTGAGTATTGATATGAATAATTTTAATATTATAAAAGAAAATATCTTAGAATTAGTTAATAATACTGAAATAACTCTGGGCAAGATAACAAAAGGACTACCTCAAAATTATTCTTTAATAGGAGATCCAACCATAAAACCTTTTTTAAATGGCTTGGATGGAAAAAAATGTGATTCTTCAAATCTAAGTCTATGTGTAAATCAATCGGATTGTGAAAATGTAGGAGGTAATTGGTGCTTGGCTGATAAAAAATTTTTATGTCAAAGTAGCAATTGTGAAATTGATTTAGAGGATAATAATAAAAAAAATTTGAGTAATTATAAGGAAAATGAAGTTTTTGTAGTTTTTACAGAAAAGCAAGGTAATAAGATTGGTAGTAATAATAATTGGAATAATGTTCTGCAGACAGTTCCTATGACTGTTT
>JAGYNP010000017.1 GCA_018399935.1 Candidatus Moraniibacteriota bacterium | reverse complement strand
ATTTTTTTTAGTTAGTTATCGAATGACAAATGAAAAATTTAAATTTAGTTTTATTAAAATAGTCAATACAAAATAAAATTTTAATTTTTATTAATAAAATAGTATTTTAAAGTAATTTTATAAAACAAATGACAATTCAAAAAATTCTTTTGCGCTTCCCACCCGAGAAGAAAAATATTTTGCGGTCAATCAAGGCCGTCAATGAGGATTTTGGCTGGGTTTCTGATGAGGCAGTTGGAAAAATAGCTAGATATTTTCAAGTGAGTGAGTCTCGCATTTTTAGTGTTGCTAGTTTTTATGATGAAATAAATCTAAATAATAAACCAGTTGCGGTAACAGTGGAAATTTGCGATGGAACTAATTGTCAAACCAAAAATGCTGATAAAATTGTTGAAAAAATTGAAAGTTTTTTTAAGATTAGATCTGGAGATTTTAATAAAAATTTACATTTAAAAAGAATGAGTTGTGTGGGGCGTTGTCTAGAAGGTCCAATTTTAAAAATTAATAAAAAAATTTACACCAGAATGACTGCCGATAAAGCAATAAGTTTAATTGAATCAAACTTAGGATATTAATATTATCTTCAACTAATTAATGCTCATTATTATGTTATTTGTCGAGGCTGAAAAATTTTAATTTTTTGTAACAAGAAATATTTAAAAATAATTGCTTAAATATGAAAATTTTAACCAAAAATTGGAAAGTAGAGAAGGGTTTGAACTTGTCAGATTATTTTAATTTAGGTGGTTATAATTCTTTAAAAAAAGTTTTAATTAAAATAAAAAAAGTTCAAATTTTAGAGGAAATTAAAAAGTCTAATCTTTTAGGTCGAGGGGGCGCTGGCTTTCCAGTTGGTTTAAAATGGGAAAGAACTTTCGAAAAAATTAGTCGCCAAAAATATTTTATTTGTAATTTAGATGAATCAGAGCCAGGAAACTTTAAGGACAAGACCTTAGCTGAAAAAAATCCTCATCAAATTATTGAAGGTTTGATAATTGGAGCTTATACGGTCGGAGCCAGGCAAGCTTTTATTTATCTTAACGGAACTTTTAAGGAGGCTGGCGAGCAACTTCAGCAAGCTATTGAAGATTGTTATCGAGAAAATTTGTTAGGAAAGAATATTTTGGGGTCTGATTTTAATTTAGATCTGGAAATTTTTTATGGAGCGGGAGCTTATATTTGTGGAGAAGAATCAGCTTTGATTAATTCAATCGAAGGAAAACGGGGAGAGCCTAGAAAAAAACCTCCTTATCCTTGTGATTTTGGTTTGTTTGGAAAACCGACAGTTGTCAATAATGCCGAAACTTTAGCTAATATTAGTTGGATTATAGAAAATGGAGGGGGTGAATTTCTTAAAATTG
This sequence comes from Candidatus Moraniibacteriota bacterium, assembly GCA_018399935.1. Taxonomy (GTDB): domain Bacteria; phylum Patescibacteriota; class Minisyncoccia; order Moranbacterales; family DUUL01; genus UBA2773. The sequence continues at coordinate 13,064 of JAGYNP010000017.1, read as the reverse complement.
GAAAACCTGATTCTCCTGGAACTAAACTTTTTTCAATTGATGGTGCTGTGAAAAATCCTGGTTTATACGAGGTGCCAATGAATAATAATATAGAAAAATTGGTGGAAATAGCAGGAGGGGTAAAGGCTGGAACAGAATTGAACTTTGTTCAAGTGGGAGGAAGTTCTGGAAGAGTTGTTCCTAAGGACTGGTTAACGGAAATTCCTAGTTATTCGAGAGAGGCTGAAATTCCAGTCGGCTCTGGCTCTATTTTGGTCATTTCAAAAAATCAAGATATTAAAAAGATTTTATTAAGTTGGATTAATTTTTTTCAAAGAGAATCTTGTGGGAAGTGCGTGCCTTGTCGGGAAGGAACTTTTAGGTTGCAACAAATTTTAGAAAGATTGGATAATGGTAATTTTAATGATAATGATAGACAAGATTTAATGAAATTAGTTTGGACTTTAGATAATACTACTTTTTGTCCGTTGGGAAAATTTTCAGTAGTGGCTTTGAAGGATGTTATTAGGCATAGGATGGTAAAGGAATTGAGTTAGGAAATAAGAATGAAAATTTTGAATTTTGAATTTTGAATCAATTTATAATTTGTAATTTGTAAACAATTTATAATATCTAATTTTCAATTTTCAAATCCAATATTTGTAAAAAATCCAAGAAACAAAACATTGACTAAGAATAATCTAAACAGCTGAACTAGAAAAAAGACAAAGAGTTAATAAATTATGACAAGAAGCTCAATAATTAACTTTAATTTTTGGAAAAACAATACCTTTCTAAGAAACAATAAAAATTGAATAGTTTGAAAATTATAAAATTATATAGATTGAATTAAAATTCAAAATTTAAAATTAAAACATGTTGCAAATAAAAATAGATTCTAAAACTTACAAAGCGAAAGAAGGACAAACAATTCTGGAAGTTTGTCGTAGGAATAAAATTTTTATTCCTACTTTGTGTCAACATGATGATCTGGGGCCATCGGAAGGGGTTTGTCGGATGTGTTTGGTTAAAACCAATAAACATCGAGGTTTGGTGACTTCTTGTCAAACTAAAGTAGAAGAGGGATTGGAAGTAATTACTGAAGATTTTGATATTGAAAGAGCTCGGAGATATAACCTAGAGTTACTTTGGGCTGATCATTTTGGTAAATGTACTAGTTGTGTTAGTAATGGCAATTGTGAATTGCAAAAATTAGCTAGAAAATTAGAAGTGGATGTGGATGATTTCATTTCAGAATATAATGATTTTAGTGTTAATGAACAATTGGAGCTTCTGAAAGAAAGTTTAAAAAATCGAGTAGTTGATGATAAAAATCCTTCAATATACAGAGATAACCAATATTGTATTAAATGTGGAAGATGTATTAAAACTTGCCAATTGATTCAAACTCTTGATTCTTACGAAACTAATTATCGAAATATTAAAACTAATGTTGGAACTCCAGGGGAAGCACCATTGGATTGTATTTATTGTGGGCAATGTGCTGTTCATTGCCCAACAGCTGCTATTACGGAAAAATTTAATATAGATGAATTAGAAGAAGTTTTGCTAGATTCAGAAAAACTTAAAATTTTTCAAGTAGCTCCTTCGGTTAGATTTACTATTGGGGAAGCTTTTGGTTTGGATCCTGGAACTTTTGTTGAAGGTAAGATTATTACTGCTTTAAGAGAGTTGGGTGCGGATTTAGTTTTTGACACTACCTTTTCAGCTGATTTAACGATTATTGAAGAAGCTAACGAATTAATCGGCAGGATAAAAAAGAAAGCACGAGGAGAAAGAGTTGAATTGCCGATGTTTACTAGTTGTTGTCCGTCTTGGGTTCTTTATGTAGAGAAATATTATCCCGAATTAATTCCTAATTTATCTAGTTGTCGTTCACCACAAGGGATGTTGAGTTCAATGATTAAAACTTATTATGCTGAAAAAAAGAAAATATTGCCTGAAAATATAGTCAATGTTTCTTTGATGCCTTGCACTTCTAAAAAATATGAAGCACAAAGAGAGGAGCTTAGGAATGGAAAAAATCAAGATACTGATATAGTTATAACTGCTAACGAATTTATTCGAATGGTAAAAAGAAAGGGGATAGATTTTGTGAATTTAAAAGATGGAAAATTTAATAATACTTTAGGGTTGTCTTCTGGAGCAGGAGTTATCTTTGGTTCAACTGGTGGTGTTTTGGAAGCAGCTTTAAGAACGGCTTATGAACAAATTACTTGTAATGAACTAGGTCAAGTTGATTTTAAAGAAGTTCGGGGAAATGAAGGCATCAGAGAACTGAAAATTACTATTTCTAAAACTAAGTGCTTAAATCAAGAAACAACAATTAAAGTAGCAGTAGCTCATGAAATTAGAAATGCCAAAAAAATTGTTGAAATGATTAAGACAGGAGAATGTGATTACGATTTTGTTGAAATAATGGCTTGTCCAAGTGGCTGTTTAGGTGGAGGAGGTCAGCCTCATCCAGTTAATGAAAAAATTAGAACTCAAAGAAGAAAGGCAATTTACGAAAGAGACAAAAACTTACCGATTAGAAAATCTCATGAAAATCCAGAGGTTAAAAAACTTTATGAAGATTATTTAATTGAACCAGGGGGGTATTTGTCGGAGAAATTATTACATACTTATTATATTAATAGAAAAAAGAACTATTAACCTTTTGAATATGTTACAAATTTTCAAAGAAGTTCAGGGGGGTAAAGTTTTTATGTCAAAAAAAGAAGACGGGAATATGAAGTTATTTTCGTCTAATTTTGAGTTAAATAGAAAAAAGTATTTGGAAAAAATAGGTTTGAAATGTGAAAATTTAGTTTCAGCTAAATTGGAACATGATAATAAGGTTAAAATAATTAAAGATAATAAAGAAAAATTCATTGAATATGCTGATGGTTTGTTAACTTCTAAAAAGAATGTGATTTTAAACGTTACTTCGGCTGATTGTCTGCCGATTTTTTTATTTGATCCAATAAAAAAAGTAATTGGAATTTTGCATTGTGGTTGGCGTAGTGTTTCAAAGGGAATAATCGAAAAAGCTTTAAATAAAATGGAAAGTAATTTTGAAAGTGATTTAAAAAATATTCAGGTTGGGATTGGACCAGGAATTCAAAAATGTCATTTTGAAGTTAAAAAAGACTTTAGGGAAAAATTTGAAGGTTGCGAAAAATTTATTTTAAATAAAAATGAAAAAAAATTTTTTAATTTAACAAGAATGGTGATCGAAAAATTTATTTTTATTGGAATAAAAAAAAATAATATTGAAATTGATTGGCGATGTACTTATTGTGAAGACGAACTTTATTCTTATCGAAGAGATGGAGTTGATAAAGAAGGTAATGTTCAAGCAATGATAGCTGGAATAAAATTAAAAAGTTGAAAAATATGATTAGTATTTCAATTCCTAAAAGTGGTGGAAAATATTTTTGGACACAACATTGTATTAGAAAAATTTTTCAATATAGAATAGGACCTAATAGAATAAAAAGAATTATTAATTTTCCAGACAGAAAAGAAGAGGGAATTGCTAAAAAAACTATTGCAGTGATGAGAAAAAAATCAAAAAAACATCACTCTAAAGGAGAGCAATGGGTGATGTATCAATTACGAGGAAAGAAGAGAGTCGTAATTTCAGTTTGGTTTTACCCCGGGATAACTCCTAAGGGAAAACAGATTTTTATTCCGGATGAAGTTTGGGAAGAGATTAATGAGAGTATTAAGTGTTAAGCTACTCAAAATCCTTGTGGGATTTTTTTATTATGAAAAATTGAGCAACTTAATTTGTGATTGAATTGTTTTTTGGTTTAAATAAGAGAAGGACAAAAAAATTTAAAGACAAAGAAAAAAACTGGATTAGGAGTGCTTAGTTGATGGTGAAAAGTGAATCCATTCAAAGGCATGAGGAGAGATTATATATTTTCATTGAGCTTTTCCTAATCCAGTTGATTGTATTATAGTATAATTTAAAATCAAAAACTTAAGTTTGAAAGTGTGAAAGTTAGAAAATCTATAAAGTCGTAATGATTTAAGGCAGAGCGTTGAAATTGTATTTTTAGGGGATCATTAAGTTTACAAAAATCAAGGTTTAGAATAAAGCGTTGAATCTGTAAAAATAGATTTTTAAAAGATAAAAAATTTATTTTATAAAGTCGAAATACTTTAAAGTCGGATTAATGTTTGATGAGAGGTTTTCAGGTAAATTTTCAATATCAAACCATTGCCATTTTTTGACCATTTTACCAGGTTTAATTTTATTTAATTTTTGGGCTAGAAAATGAACTAAAATAATATCAATTTCTGGGTTATTAGGTTTTTTTGTGTACATTAAAAAAGGTACTGAGTTGGTAATTTCAATTTCCAAACCCATTTCTTCTTTGATTCTGGTTTTGGCGACATCGATTAAATTATCTTTGGCATTTAATCTACCACCACAAAATTTCCAAAAATCGTCTTCACCGCTTTTGTTGAGAAGCACTTTATTGTTTTCAACTATTACTGGGTCTGAAGCCACCATCGTTTTAGTGTTCATGGATTTGAATTAATTTTTAATAAATTTTATCAAGGAAAAATTATTAAAAAAAGAAAGTTAATTTCTTTGGATTAAAAAATAAATCACTTTCAAACTTTCAATTTTTTGACTTTATAATTTTTTTGTCATATATTCATCTTTCAATTCATATCCTAATTTTTTGTAATAACCTCTAACACCAACTCCTGAAATAATGGAAATTTTATTTAGATTAAATTCTTCTTTAACAATTTTTTCAGCTTTGAGCATTAGTTTTTTCCCTAATCCCAAATGTTGAGGTGAATCAGAATTCTTTTTAGTTAGTTTAGTTGATTTTCCATAAGTATGGAGTTCTCTAATTATAGCAGAATTTTTTAAAACTGGTAAAAAATGATTTTTAGAAGTTCTAGAGTTGTTTATTCTTAATCTTAATAAGGCAAAAAGTTTGGATTTATTTTGGGAGGTAAATTGTAAAAAGATTTCTTTTCCATTGGAAGCGGGATAGTCAATTCTGTCTAAAATAATTTTTTCTTTAGCTTCGTAATCGGCTCGGACTTCTCGGCAACGAATGCATTGGCATTGAACTTTTTTTTGTTGTAAGATTTGGCGAAGGTTGGAGATGTTTGGGCCAGCTTCGATTGATTCTTCTGGAATATCTCTAATTAAACGAGTGATTCTGACGTAAGGGGGAATTATTTTTTTTATTTTTATTATTAATTCCTCGTTTTCTTTATTGCTAAGTGGCTGATAGTTTTTGTTTTTCCAAAGCTTGAAAAGTTCGGAGTTTCGGGTGACGACACAGGGATAAATTTTGAGCATATCGGGTTGAAAATCAGGATTATTGAAAAGAGTTTTGAACATTTCTAAATCTTTTTGAGGAGTGCTACCGTACATTCCTGGCATCATATGATAATTGATTTTAAAACCAGCTTCTTTGAGGAACTTAGTGGCTTTTATAGTGGTTTCTACTAGGTGACCTCTTTTATTGATGGCTAAAATATTATTGGAAGTGTTTTGGACTCCAATTTCTACTCGAGTCGCTCCTAGTTTTCGGAAATTTTCAATTTCTTTTGGGCTGATGTAGTCTGGTCTGGTTTCTAGTGTCAAGCCGATCATTCGTCTGAGAGCTTTTTCGTTTTTATCTTTTTCAATTTTCAATGAGGAGGTTCTGGATTTTTTGATTGAATTTTTAGGATAGTCGTTTAAAGCTCTAAAGCATTCTTTGACGAACCAATTTTGATAGCGCCTGGGAAAGTAGTTAAAAGTGCCTCCCATTACAATTAATTCAATTTTCTCAGTGGAATGGCCATTAATTTCAAGCATTTTCAGACGAGCTTGGGTTTGGGCGTAGGGATGGAAATTGGTGCCAATGGCCCTCATAACTGCTGGCTCGTTGGATAAATAGCTTTTGGGCATTGATTTTTCGTCGGGACAATAGATGCATTTACCTGGGCAAGGGTAGTGCTTGGTCAAGACGGCAATCACTGCTACGCCGGAAAGAGTTCGGATTTTTTTTGTAATTAAAAGTTTTTCTAGCTCAGGGCTGAGTTTTATTTCTTTGTCTCTAACCATCTCTAAATAAGTTTTTTTAATTTCAGCATTGCTTAAAATTCCAAATTTAGTTTTGGTTTTTCTCAGGTCTCGGCAAAATTCTTTTTTGAAAGATTCTAGGTCATTTTGAGTTTTCAAATCTTTTCTATTGCGTTCAATGACTTTTTTTATAAATTTTTTCGTGATAGACTTAAGCATGAGTATAGTTATGTTATAGGATAATATTATTTATTATTTTTTAAAGAGGTTGTTTTTTTGTTTTAAATCACAAATTTAAAACTATAAACTCAAATTTTTAAAACTCGAGTTTTAAATTTTAAACTTAATGCTCGATTGTGTTTATTTATCTCATGTATTAAACATATGGATAAATTACTGAATTTTTTAAAATAATAAGATAAATTTTTTTAATGCTTAATTTTAACAGAGAAAACAAAATAAGAAAAGATGTTATTGGTTTTTATAATGTGATAGCTGGTCAGTTTTCCCAAACTCGAAAAAAATGGTGGAAGAATTTGGATTTCTTAAAGAAATATATAAATAAAAAAGATCAATTACTAGATTTTGGTTGTGGAAATGGTCGATTGTTGGAATTTATTTATAATGAAAATTTGGAAGTTGACTATATAGGGATCGATGTTTCTTCTCAATTGATTGATCTTGCTCAAAGTAAATATAAAAATGAGAAGTTTTTAATCATCGACAATGAAAGTGAAACTCCTTTTAGAGAAGTGCAATTTGATACCATTTTTTCTATTGCGGTTTTTCATCATTTCACTCCCGGCATGGCCAAGGGAGCTTTGAAGGAGATGCAGAAAATTTTAAAAAAAGATGGGGTTATAATAATAACTGCTTGGCATCTTTGGAATAAAAAAAGAATTCCATTTTTAGTGAAATCCTTTTTTAAAAAAATTATCAAATTAGATTTTAGTAAAATAGCTGATTTGCCTTTTAGTTATTCTGATAAAAAAGAGGGGCAGAAAACCTATTGGCGGACTTGTTATTGGTGGAGCAAAAGAGGTTTGGAAAAATTGGCCCAAAAACAAGGTTTTGAAATTTTAGAAAGTGGTTATAGTCGAGATTTGAGAAATAATAAGCGGAATATTTATTGGGTTTTGAAAAAAAATAAATAAAAATAAATTTGTAGATTTTTTTGGTTGATGCTATGTTTAAGTTTAATTGTATTTTATTTAAATTAAAATAAAAAATATTAAAATTTATGTTAAAAAGAAATTTAGTTTTTCTAGATACAGAAACAACTGGTAATGATGTTGAAAAAGATCGACTTTGTCAGGTAGCTTACAAAAAAGATGAAAAAATTGAAGTAAAAAATTTTAAACCACCAATTTCTATCTCAACTAAGGCGATGAGTGTTACTCATATTACCAATAAAATGGTGGCGAAGGAGAAATCTTTTAAAGATAGTAAATTTGCTGAAAAATTACAGAAAATCTTAAATAATAATATTATGGTGGCTCATAATGCTAAGTTTGACGTTGCAATTTTAGAAAATGAGGATTTGGAAATAAAGAAAACAATTTGCACTCTTCGTTTAGCTCGTTATTTGGATGAAAGTGGAGAAATTCCAGAGTATAATTTACAATTTCTTCGATATTATTATGAAATTGAAGTGGATGTTTTACCTCATTCGGCCAACGGAGATGTTGTTGTTTTAGAGGCTTTGTTTGAAAATTTATTTAAACTAGCTCAAAAGAAAGCACCAAAAGCTTCGGAAGAAGAAATTATTAATCGAATGATTGATATTTCAGCTAAACCAGTTTTAATTAGAAAATTTACTTTTGGAAAATATAACGGGGAGTTTTTGGAAGAAGTTCTTAAAAAAGATCGAGGCTATTTGGAATGGTTTCAAAAAACTAAAAAACAAGAAGGTACAGATGAAGATTGGATCTATACTTTAAAATATTATTTAAAGTAAAATAAATTTTAAAAATTTGAAGGTAAATCAATTTCAATTTGATTTAAAAGAAAATTGTATAAAACAATAGTAATGAAAATTAGAAATAAGATTACAATAAATTTATGATAAGGATGTCTTTTATGGTACAGGGTTCTTTCTTTGTGTTTTATTCTATCTAAAAGTTCGTCGCCAAATTGAATTGAAATAAAAGTTCCAATCATTGAAATGAGTATAATAGCTCCGAAAGGAAAAGGTTTTATCAAAATATGTTTAAAAAAGATAAGAATTTCAGTTTTATCATAAACTTCTGGAACAAAGAAAAAAGCATATAAATTAATTGAGATTGCAATAATCCAAACGAGAATTTCTAGAACAAACATTCTAAGGTTAGTGATTAATCGTAGAGGAAAATCAATTAAAAATCCAGCATCAGCGATAGGAGTACATAAAACAAAAAAAGACCAAGTTAAAAGGGTTACTAGGAATCCTTGTTGAAAACCGTATTTTTGAGCAATAAAAATAAAATAACCAATAAAAATAAAAAGTATTAACAAGAATTTTTTAAAAATGTGTATTTTAGTTTCATGTTTAATAAGATGTTTATAATTTATTTTTTTGGACATAGTTTTGTTTTCTTAAGACATATTTTTTATTGTAGCAAAGATTGAATTGTTTTTGCAAATAAAAATTCAATTTTATTTTTTGATGTTTTCTGTGTTATAATTTTTTAAATTAATTGTTCCTATTGTTTATTTTTGATTAATAAAATTAAATGAAAAAATATTATTTAAAAAAAGAGAGTCAAAAAACTATTAAAAAAGCAGTTGGTTTGAGCTATTACAATCGGCAAGCTTTTTTTAAAGAGAAAAATATCGATGAAGAAGATTACAAAAAAAAGATGACTAGTATAAGAAAAAAAGCTTTTGATGATTTTGAGGCCAATTTGAAAAAAGCTAAAAATAATTTAAAAAAAAGAGGTTTTAATATTTATGAAGCTAAGGATTCAGAAGAAGCTCAAAATTTATTGAAAAAAATTATAGGTAAAGACAAAAAAATAATTTCCTCTAAAACTAATACGGGTCGAGAAATTGAAATAAAGAAAGTCCTAGAAAAATTAGATTGGAACGAGACTGATTTAGGTGATTTTATCGTAAAATTTTTCAAAGAGAATGATGAACATTTCGTTCTACCAGCTATTCATATTAGTGCTGAAATGATTGCTACAAAAATTAAGGAAAAGTATGGAGACAATATTGCAGTTGATCCTGAAGATTTAACGCATTATTTATGTTCTAAGATTAGGGAAAAAATTTTGAAAGCTGAAGTAGGAATTACAGGAGCTAATTTTTTTACTGAGGATGGGCAAGTGGTTTTATTGGAAAACGAAGGAAATATTTCGTTGGTTTCAAGATTTCCACGTAAACATATTGTGATTTGTGGAATTGATAAATTGACAAAAACAATTAAAGACGCAGTGGATCTTTGTCAAACAGCCGCTTTGTTTGGAACTGGACAAGATATTACTCAGTATATTTCGATTATTTCTGGTCCATCAAAAACAGCTGATATTGAGAATCAATTGGTTCTAGGTGCACAAGGAGCTCATGAAGTTCATATTATTTTGGTTGATAACAAGAGAAGAGAGATGATCAAAAAAGGCTTTGAAGATTTATTAAGATGTATCAATTGTGGTGCTTGCATAAATTTTTGTCCAGTTTATAATCAAAAAGGGAGTCATTATGGTGGGGAGGGCTATATTGGATCAAAGGGCATTATTTTTACAGCTATTCAAGATAGTTTAAAGTCAGCTCGAAGATCTGGGAGTTTTAATTGTACTTTATGTGGAGCTTGTAGCGAAAATTGTCCAATGAAAATTGAATTACATGAAAAAGTAAGAAAAATTAGAGCTGAACAAGAAATTAAAGGAATTCAAAGTTTGGCTAATAAGGAAATGCTTGAAAAAATAAAAAAGGATGGTAATCCTTTTGGTAAGAATGCAAATGACAACAAAATTCCAGATAAATTGTATTGTTGTTAATTGAAGTTATTTTTGAATTTTTTATTTAGAATAAATAAAAATATTATTTTTAAAAGTAATTTATATAAAATTAATAAGAGTTTTTCCCGATAAGTAAAAGTAGACCTACTAAGATAAAAATTCCAGTAACAATACTGTAAATAATAATTTGTGGAATCGTTAAAAAATTTAAACGATAAAAATCCATATAAGCAAATATTGTGAAGAAAATTGGAATTAAAATAGTTAAAGAAAAAACTTGGTATACTGGAACATCTTTTTCATCGGTTTTAAATGCAATGGGTAGGAAAATTAAACTTATTAAAATTGTTGCTAATAACCAAATTAAAAATCCAAATATTTGATAAGAGATCAAATTACTGATTGAGATAATTATTGATAATATTGGGAAAATTAAAACAAGCTTTCGTTGCATTTTTTTATTTTATATTATACGAAGATAAATTTATTATAACAGATAAGGAAATTTTTTCAATAATTAAGTTTATTTTCGATTTTTATTTTTATGATTTAGTTGTAATTGTTTTGAAATAGTATATAATTAAAATTAAAAGGGGTTTAATTGTCATTAAATTAAATGTTAGAAATAAAGATTAAATTGAGAAGTTTCTTAAAACGATTTAAGAGTGAAAAATTTAATAAAAATCTAAAAATTTTGGCACTTTTTTCTCTGGGTTTTTTATTGGGAATAATGTTTAAATTTCAAGCTTTTAAAAATTTGGTAATTGGTTATGATGATCATAAAATTTTTAAAGATGATAAAGTTGTTGAGTTGATTGGACTTTAAAATATTGAGAATATTTTTTCACAGGGTAAAATTTATTTGAAAGTAATTTTTGTTAAAGCCTTATTTTTTAAATATATAAATGGTACAAAAAAATAAAAATAAGGAGGGAAAAAATGGATTTTTTAAAAAAGAAGAAAAAAATAAAATAAAAGTTAGATCTAGTCAAGATTCAGTTCTAGGCTTGGAGAATGAAGGAATGACCTTAGGTGATATTAAAGAAAAAAGAAGAGTTGAAGGATTAGTTCAAAATTTAATTTCAGCTATTATTGTGTTAAGTGGTTTGTTTCTAGGTAGTTTATTTGTGGATGCAACTCAATTAATTACCAAGAATGGTTATTCTGAGAGAGCTTTGAGGGAAGCAGATTTTTTTGAATTAGGGGGTAAAACATGGGTGGCTTACCAAGAGCCATTAATTAAAGTTAATGTCTTAGTAGTTGAAGATGAAAAAGAATGTCCAAATTGTAATGCCGATGAGATATTAGGATGGATGAAAAGATTTATTCCAACTATGGCTATTAATAAGGTTGAAGAAAATTCAGTTGAGGGTAAAAAATTAATAGAAAAATATAAATTAACAACTATTCCCTCTTTTGTTTTTGATGAAAAAATTAAAGAAGCTAGTTTTTTTCAGGAAGAGCAAGTTAAGGAAATTTTTGAGAAAAAAAGTGATGGATTGGTTTTGAATTCAGCTGCTTTAGGGATTCCTGCAGGAAAATATTTAGAGTCACCAGAGGAGAAAGAAGGAGATATTGTAATCGGCAAAAAGGATGCTCAAATTAAATTAATAACTTTTTTTGATTTTTATTCAACTTATTCTAGGATCTTTTATGAAGCAGTCAAAGAAGCCCAAGTGGAATTTACAGGGGACCAGTTGGTCTTAGTTTATAAAACTTTTCCTTCTGATTTGCAAGGTCAATCTATTAGTGCTGCTTTAGTTGGACAATGTGCTTATCAACAGGGTAGGTTTGAGGAAATGGCAGATCTTTTATTTAAAAATCAAGAAGAATGGGGAATTAAAGAGGGGTTTGAAATTTTTGATAAGTATGTTCAGAATTTGAGGCTGGATAAAGAAAAATTTGATAAATGTATTGATTCTGAAGAAAATCAAAGATTAATTCAGAATTTAATTAAACAGGGAGAGGAATTTGGAATAGCTGGAACGCCGACTTCTTTTATTGAGAATGAATATTTAGATGGAGTTTTTCAAAAAGAAGATATAGTCAAAGCAGTTAAAGAGAGATTAGAGAATTGATTTTTAAAAATGGAAAATTTTAAAATTGTATCAAAATATGAGTTGAGTTGATATTATAATAGTCAGAAAAGCTGAAATCTTTTTGGAAGGTGAAAATTTGTAATTAGGATTACTAAAGATCAAAAAAATAAAAAATTAATGTTTTTAAATTTAGAGTTTAATAGAAGAAATTTTTCAAAATAAAATGAAATTAAAAATAAAATAACTCAGTTAAATGTTATTCCAAACTTTGTTTGAAATAAATTTGACAGGTTAATCCCTTGTTAGATATTATTTCAAGTTTTGCTTAGAATGATTTAACGGATCAAGAAAAAAATGAAGAAAAACATATTTGAAATAATTATTTATGGTCGAGGTGGACAGGGTGCTAAAACAACTGCTGAAATAATCGCTCAAGGAGCAGTATCAGAGGGTAAATTTGTTCAAGCTTTTCCAGAATTTGGACCAGAACGAAGTGGAGCACCAGTTCAAACTTTTGTTAGGGTTTCAGAAAAACCAATTAAAACTCGAGAGCCAATTTTGAATCCAGACTGTTTTATGGTTTTAGACGAGACTTTATTAAAAGTTTTTGATGAGTTTGAAAAATTAAGTCAGGATTCTTTTTTGATTATAAATACTCGAAGAACTAGTGAAGAAATTTTGAAAAATATAAATTTTAAAGGTAAATTGATAACGATTGATGCTTCAGGGTTATCAAAAGAAATTATTGGAGAAAATAGACCTAATACTGTAATATTAGGAAAGTTTATAGAAATTACTAAAGTGGTCGAATTGGAAAATTTAGTAAAAGTTTTTAGACAAAAATATCAAGAAAAAATAGGAATAAAAAAAACTACTAAAAATATTAATGCAATTAGAGCTTGTTCAAAGTCTTTGCCTTTTACTGTAGTTTCATAGTTTTAGTTGTAAATTGTTTGGAGTTTGTTGAAATAAAATTGTTATTATTTAATCTTTATAATTTTATTTGAAATTATCAAGTTTTATAAAAAAAAGAGACTTTAAATATTTTTTTAAAAT
>JAGYNP010000016.1 GCA_018399935.1 Candidatus Moraniibacteriota bacterium | reverse complement strand
ACAATAGAAAAAACCCTCCCAACTATCATTCTAATTCTGCCAAAGAATCTCATCTTGTTCCCTAGATCTTTCAACTCCGTTCCACTTCGCTCAGGATGACAGTTGCGATTATTTTTACAATAATATTAATACTAGACTAGTCTTTATAAATTATAAAATTTTATGTTAGAATATCATTATGAAAACTAAAATATTTTTACTAATCTTAATTTTTGGAGCAGGCTATCTAGTCTGGGATCTTTTTGTTAATAATTTTTCTCAAGAACCAATTGAAATTATTACTAATCCTTCTTCTGATAATCCAACTTCGGAAAAAGTTGCCCCTTCGGAAGTTATAGAAAATACCAAAAATACATCAAAGGAAATAGAAACGGAAAATCCCTCAATAAACGAAGAAAAAATTGAAAATGCGGACAAGGAAGAAAAAGCTCCGCTAGCTGAAAAAAAAGAGGCCCTGCCTGAAAACAAAAACTCTTCTTTTATTACTAACAAAAAAATATCCTGGGGATATTCCGTTTCTACTGACAGAGACATTGATACTTTGGTGATCCACTCCTCTTATGATGCCCTAGGTGCCGAACCATACAACTTGGACAGACTTATTGATGAATACAAACAATATGGAGTTGCCCCTCATTTTTTGATTAACAGAAAGGGCGTCGTCTATCGCTTGGTGGACGAAAAAAACATCGCCTATCACGCTGGAATCAGCAAAATGCCAGATGGACGAACTGGGGCGAACAACTTCTCTATTGGAATTGAACTAATGAACACCAAGAAGGATGATTACACTAAAAATCAATACTCAGCTTTAAATAAATTAATTGATTATCTGGAAAAGCAGCACAATATAGAATACATTGTGGGTCACCAAGACATCTCTCCCGACAGAAAAACCGATCCTTGGAATTTTGATTGGAAGAAAATGGATAGTAGCAAATCAATTCATGATTGATTTACTGAATGTCAAAATCCCTGCCTACCGGCAGGCAGGCAAATTAATTCCAAATTATTCCAAATCAAATCCTAATATCAAATGCCAAAAAACCGCTAAGCGGTTTTTTGAAATTTGACATTTAAGTTTTGGATTTGATTTGAGTAATTTGGAATAATTTGAGCTTTGATATTTATTAAAGATTTTTTTCCAAAAAACTTTCCAAATCTCTAATCTCTATTCTTTCTTGTTTCATGGTATCTCTGTCTCTGACCGTCACTTTTTCGTCTTCCAACGAATCAAAATCAACTGTCAAACAATAAGGAGTTCCAATTTCATCTTGCCTTCGATAACGCTTTCCAATATTTCCATTGTCATCAAATTCGCACATTCGCTTGTCACTCAAATTTTCAAAAATTTCCTTGGCTTTCTTGACCAATTCTGGTTTGTTTTTCAACAAAGGGAAAACCGCCACTTTAATTGGCGCTAATTTTTTAGGAAATTTCATCACCACTCGCTCACTACCATCTTCCAACTTTTCTTCTATATAGGCTTCAGTTAAAACTGCCAAAAAAGTCCGGTCTACACCCACTGAAGTTTCCACCACATGAGGCAGATATTTTTCATTAGTTTTGGGGTCTTGATAGCTCAAATCCTTTCCCGAAAATTTGGAATGTTGAGTCAAATCATAGTCTCCTCGGGCATGAATTCCTTCCAATTCTTTGAAGCCAAAAGGGAATTTGTACTCAATGTCCCAGGCCGCCTTGGCATAAAAAACCAAATTTTCATGTTGATGCCATTTCAAATTTTCTTTTTTTAATCCTAAGTCCAAATAATATTGCCATCTTTTATTTCTCCAATCTTCATAAATATCCATAGCATTGTCTGGATGAACAAACATTTGCATTTCCATTTGTTCAAATTCTCTTTTCCTGAAAATAAATTGTCGGGCAGTTATTTCATTTCGAAAAGCCTTCCCAATTTGAGCAATTCCAAATGGAACTTTGACTCTGGTTGAATCTAGCACATTTTTGAAATTAACATAAATTCCCTGACAAGTTTCCCCTCGAAGATAGGTTGGTTTTTTGTCCCAATTTCCAGTAAAATTTCCCAAATTAGATTGCACTAATAAGTTAAAATTTTTGGCCTCTGAAAAATTGCTCTTTCCGCATTTTGGACATTTAACTTTATCTTTATTTTCAATCAAAAGTTTGTTTATTTCTTTTTCGGTCATTTTTTCATCAGCAAAAACGCCCTCTTCTTCCAAAACATGGTCAACTCTGGCCCTGAAATGACATTCTTTGCATTCTGCTAACGGATCAGAAAAACCTCCCACATGACCTGAGGCCTCCCAAATTCTAGGATGCATAAAAATACTAGAATCCAAGCCAACAATATTTTGATTTTTTTGAACCATGGCTTTCCACCAAGTTGATTTGATATTATTGGCTAGTTCTGTTCCATAAGAACCATAATCATAAACTGCTCCAAAACCTCCATAGATTTCTGAAGATGGAAAAATAAATCCTCTCCTTTTAGATAAAGAAACAATTTTCTGCATCAAATTTTCTTCATTTTTTTCTTTTGACATAATGTTTAGTTAGTTAATTAGTTAGTCAATTAGTTGATTAGTTAGTTAGGGATTGCCTGGATAATTTTTACAGAAAATAAAAACCTCGCTCTTACAATTCAAAACATAACATTGAATTGCCGGAGCGAGGTTTCCCGCGGTTCCACCCGACTTCCCCAAAATTATTGAGGCACTTATTAAATTTAATTAAGTTTGTTTGAAGATTTACCATCTCTTCACTCAATAAAGAACATTCTAATAATAAACTTTTATTAAGATTTTGTCAATTTAACTTAATTGTTAAATTGCTAATTTTCAACAATTTAGTCATCCAATAATTTAACCTCTCGACTATTCAACTTAGCCAAACTTTATAAACTTTTTACTTTATGGACTTTATGGACTTTCTAACTAATAATCCACATTCCTCGGTCTAATCAAAGTTTCCAAATGCATATCGGTTGGATTTTGCTCTGGATTAACATTGGTAATTAAATGAAGTTTAATTAAACTAACATCATTGGGAGTAATAGGAGTTGTTAAAGGATTATCTTCTAAGTCACTTAAACTTTCTCCATTATAATAATAAAAAATTGGTTCTGAAATACCATTTAAGATATTACTTCCTATTATTTTAACTTCCTCATCACTAGCAGAATATTGAAGTGGAAAACCACTTGGTTTTGTAATACCTAGTTTAAAATATTCATTTTCTAAAAAATAATGGAGTCTTTCGACAACCGTATCATCATCCACATCAGAAAAAAATTTTAAACTAAAATCCTCTCCAGTTAATATCAAATAATCCCCCGCATCAGATTGTCGAGCTTCTCTAATATTTTTAGTAAAATTACTAATTGATAATTGTAAATTACTATTATTCAAACCTTGTTCTATAGTATACTTATTAATTGAAAATGTTTTTATTAAAGCTAAAGTAACTATTGCACTAATTAAAACTAAAATAGTTGTAGCTACCATTAATTCCACAATTGTCATTCCGTTTTTATTTATATTTAACAATTCTGTTTATTAAAAATTAATTTGAAATTAATCTTATCTCTTTTTCTGTAAGATTATTAAGACTAATAATATCCGAATAATCTTGATAACCATTTATTCTAACTTCTACTGTATATTCAGCATTTTCCATTAAAATTAAAGGATCTTGTAGCAAAGGAAAAAAAGCATCACCATTTTCACCGGTAGTAATACTTTGATCAAATTCACTAGGACCAATCACACCTACTACAGCTCCTTCAATAGGATTTCCAGTAGAATCATCAACCACTGACAAAAATAAGGATATTTCATTTTCATCAGCAAAAATTAATTCCAACTCTTCGCTTACTCCAGATTCTAAACTAAAATTAGTCTTATTAGTTGAACCAACATATTTATAATCACCCACTCCCATTGTTTGCCAATTAACAATTTCATAAATACCAGGACTTATATTATCATAAGAAATTTCTCCAATTGAATTAGTAGTTGATGTGTCATCCAAATTATAAGTAGTTGGCTCACTGCCAATTTTCCTGCCACCTTTTAAATTAATATCTACCCCCGAAATAGCTGAACCATTCATAGCATCAATAGCTTTAAATTTAAGGTCAGAAGCTAAATTAACTAAAAAATTCTTAGAGTTCAAATCTCCTTCATTAACATAAAAATCACTATCTACTGGATCAAAACTAGAAATAGGTGGATTAGGGTAAGTTCTAATATTTTCATAATCATTTTTTGATAATGTCATTCGATAAGTTTGATTCGGAACACCTTGTAAAACTAAACTTCCTTGACTATCAGTTGTAGTTGTATAATTGACACTTGGGCTATCTTCAATGCTATCTAGACTAACAGTGACGTCAGAAACATTGTCTCCTCCTGAAGTCATTGTATTTAAAACCAAAGTTCCTCCACCCATATTAGTTTCAATTCCATCTGGAACAAAATTTGAACCAAATTGAACTGATTTAGTTGATCCTAAATGATCCCAATTAACTGTTACTTCCACAAACTTGTAATCAGTTGGAATTAAATCATCAATTCCAGTTCCATCAAATTCATCATCAATATAACGAACATCAATATACACTTCATAATCAAAACCATTCCTAGTAATTGTTTCTGAAGCCAACATTGGCCCATCAACAACTCCCCCAACCACCCCAACTTCACCGTAATCAAGATTCCTTATAATTTCCATTTTTTCATTGGCAATAACAATTGCCCCCACTCTTTGTTTAGATTCTCCCATATTAGAAACGACCTTAGTTAAAGCCAAATAGATAGTTACAATTAAAAAACTAACTATAGCTATACTAATCAGGATTTCAATAAATGTTGTTCCTTTGTTGCTCATACACTTTTTTTAAAATTCTGAATTCTAGACACTAAACCCTAAACGGAGTCTAAACAAGATCCATTAGAGAATATATTGGTTTAATAATCGCAATCGCAAAACCAGCCACTGCTATTCCTACCAAAACCATCAAAACTGGTTCAATAATAGCTGAAAGATTTTGAGTACTTTGTTCAACCTCTTCTTCATAAAAACCAGCTAATTTTTTCAAAACATCCGGCGTTTTACCTGTTTCTTCGCCAACTTTCAACATATTTATAACCAAGAAAGGAAAAGGAGAATTTGATTGTTCTAAAATTTCAGACAAAGCTTTTCCTTTTTGAACTTCATTTGAAGCTTTTTCTATACTTATTTTAAAATAATAATTGCCCAAAGTATCAGAAGTAATCTTTAAAGCTTCAACCAAAGAAACACCGCTTTCTAATAAAGAACCAAGAATTCTAGCAAACCGGGCACTATTTAATTTCATAACCAAAATATTTATAACTGGAAGTTTTAAAAATACTTTATGAAAAAATTTTTCCCCTAAAGAACTTTTATAAAAAAAGAAAACTGAACCAACTAAAGCAAAAATTATTCCAAAAGTTAAAATTATTTGATTAGCCATAAAATCGCTAATTCCAATTACAATTCGAGTTAACAGTGGTAAATCAGCGTTAAATTCTTCAAAAACTTGAGTAATTTTAGGAATAACAAATATCATCATTAAAATAGCTATTGTTATCATAACAACAACTATAATAGCTGGGTAAATTAAAGCTCCCCTAACTTTTGAAATTAACTTATGATCTTTTTCTAATTGAAGAGACAAGATACTCAAAATATCCTCCAAAGAGCCTCCAGTTTCTCCTACTTTAATCATAGAAGTAAAAACTTTATCAAAAGCCTGAGGATGTTTTGTCATAGCATCCGCCAAAGAAAGACCTTTTTTAACATCTCCTTCTAAAGTTAAAATTATCTTTTTAAAACTTTTATTTTTTTCTTGTTTTCCTAAATCATTTAAAGCTCTAGCAATAGACAACCCGGAAGACACCATTACACCTAAATGCCGACAAAAAATCATTTTGTTTTTCAAGGGAACAGTGAAAACTCCTGAAATAAAGCTTTTTCCTTTAACCTTTTTTTTTATTTCCCCAATATAAGTAGGCCAAAGTTCTTTTTCCTTTAACTTTTTAGCCACTTCTTTTTGATCAACCGCTTCCATCTTGCCATTTTCTTTTTGACCTTTTTTATTTTTAGCTATGTATTCAAACTTCATTATTTAGTTTATAAAGTTTATAAAGTTCATAAAGTTCATAAAGAGAACTCAAACCTTACCAACCAATTATTAAAAATATACTTATATTTATAGTGATTACAGATTTGAGTGCAATTCAAGAAAGATTTGAACAACTAGCAAGGCACACTAAATCGATGCGGTAAACGAGTAGCAGAAAATCTGACAAAGAAATGTACCAAATCTATAATTATTATTCTTTGGTTACTCTAAGCACTTCTTCCAAACTGGTCTTCCCTGTAAAAATTTTCGCAAAACCATCCACTATCATAGTATTCATACCTTCCTCCACAGCCTTTTTTTCTATTTCAGAAGAAATTGCATTTTGACTAATTAATTTTTTAACTCCTTCGGAAATTTCTAAAACTTCATATATTCCGACTCTTCCTTTGTAACCTTCATTATTACAAGCTTTACAACCTTTTCCTCTGAAAAATTTCAATTCTTCAATAGTTTTAGCTTGCGATATCTCTTTTGATAAATTTTCATTATTCTTTTTTAAAGAACTCAAAACATAATCAAAATCTATTCTATCTTTTAACTCATCAATTTCATTTTTGGTTAATTTATATTCTTCTATACATTCGGGACAAATCTTTCTAACTAATCTTTGTGCTACTACAGTATTAATAGTAGAAGCAATCAAAAAAGATTCAGCATCCATATCACTCATTCTAGGAATAGCAGCAGCAGCTGAATTAGTATGTAAAGTAGATAAAACCAAATGACCAGTCATAGCAGCATTTAAAGATATTTTCATTGTTTCCTTGTCTCTAATCTCTCCAACCATTATCACATCTGGATCTTGTCTCAATAAAGCTCTTAAGCCTGTAGCAAAAGTCATTCCAACTTTTGATTTAACTTGAGTTTGATTTATTCTCGATATTTGATATTCAATCGGATCTTCAATGGTTGAAATATTAACCTTAGGAGTATTTAACATCCCAAGAATAGTATATAGCGTAGTAGTTTTTCCACTTCCAGTTGGTCCAGTTACTAAGAAAATTCCGTTAGGTTGATCAATGGCTCGTTTGACTCTTTTTTTTGCTTCATTCTCTAAACCCAAATTTTCCAAACTCAACCCTTTAGCTGAATCATCCAAAACTCTCATTACTATCTTTTCTCCAGCAAAAACAGGTAAAATTGAGACTCGAAAAGAAATTCTTTTTTCATCAATTTCAATTTTGAAACGACCATCTTGAGGTATTCGATGTTCATCCAATTTCAAATTAGACAAAACTTTTATTCTTGCCACAATTCCAAACATCACTTGTTTAGGCAAAGTCATAGCATCATGTAAAATTCCATCTATTCTATATCTAGCCCTTACTTCCTTTTCATCTGGTTCTATATGAATATCCGAAGCTGATTGTAAAATAGCATGTTCAAGTAGCGTATCAACTATTTTAATAATTGGTAGGTCTTCAGCAATTTTTTTTAATTCTTTTTGATCAGATTTATCATCCACATCCTCATTAATTATTTCACCAAATTCAGCTTGCAAACTTTTCTTATATTGCTTCAGAGCTTGATTAAGACTATTCTCAGTTGTTAAACAAGGTATAATTTCAAAACCAGTTTTTTTCTTTAAATAATCAATAATTTTAATATCATTGGGATTAAGCATTGCCACTCTCAAAGCATTTCCATCCTTTTTAAAAACAATTACATTATTTTTTTTGGCTACTAATTCAGAAATAATTTGAAGAGTTTTTTTAGGAATTTCCTTTTTTTCCAAATCAACAAAAGGAATACCTAAAATATAGGCATGCATTTTTTTAAGATCAATATTCGATATAAGTTTTTTTTCCAATAACAAATTCCCTAAATAAACTTTCCTTTTTTGAGCTTCCTCAAAAGCTTTATCCAGTTCATCCTTGATAATAAACTCGGAATCCTCTAAAAAGTTTTTTAATTGATTTGAATCAACACGCATTTTGTAATATTAATAAAAAATTCTAAATAAACTTCAAATTACAATTTTTACATTTAAAATTTACTGTTAACTTATAACTTCTTTAACTTTTTCAACAATTTCACTTAATCCGTACTCAGATTTAACTAAATAATTCCTAACTCCTAATTCAAGAGCTTTTTGAATATTCTTAGAACTACTCAAATTGGTTAATAAAATTACTGGCACATCTTTATTATCTTTTTTAAATTCTTCTAAAACTTCTAAACCATTCTTTCTTGGTAAAATTATGTCCAAAATAATTAAGTCGTAGTTATTATTTTTCAATAACTCCAAAGCATCCTCTCCATTGACAGCAATTTGTACTTCAAATTTATTATTTTGAAGAGCTTCTTGCAAAGTCTCTCTTAGATCTTTTTCATCCTCTACAAATAAAATTCTATTTTTTTTCATTTTTTTAAATTACTTATTTTTCAACAATTCAACAAGCTAATATAGAAAGTGCTCCCCTTTTTATATTCTGATTCAAACCAAATTCTTCCCCCCATTTCTTCTAATAAAATCTTAGAGACATACAAACCCACTCCTGTTCCTTCTACTGATAGCTTCTTAGCTTCAGATGCCCTGTAAAATTTATCAAAAATAAAAGATCGCTCATCTTTTTCAATACCACAACCATAATCTTTAATCTTAACAACTAATTCATTCTTTTCATTATAAATTTCAATTTCAACCTGACTTCCTTCGACACTATACTTTAAAGCATTTTCTATTATATTATCAATAACTATTTTAAATTTTTTTTGATCAGTCTTAATACAACAATTTTCACATTTACTTGAAAATTTTAAATCAACTCCTTTTGAATAAGCAAAAATTTTCATCTCTTTTAGAATTTTCTTTACAAAATTACTAGCATCAATCTCTTGTCGAACTAATTCTTTTTTATTTTGATCTAATCTAGAAAGATAAACAAAATCGTTAACTAGACTAACGACTTTTTCAACCGAACCAGCCAATCTATTAACATATTTTTCTTGTTTTTTGGATAATTTTTCTTGTTTTAAAAATTCTAAATTCCATTTCATATTAGTAATTGGACTTCTAATTTGATGAGAAACTAAATCAATAAACTCTTCTTTCAATTTATAATTAACAATAACTTTTCGGGAAGATTCAGCTACTATACTTCCAATTATTAAAATAATAGCTGATTCAATTGCTACAAAAATAACCGCCGTTCTCGGATCATCAACAAAATTTAAAGCTAAATAATAAGTAGAAAGCATTCCCACTATATTAATTAAAGCCATTATTAAAATCAAAAAATCTGGTAATCTCCAAAAAGAAATCCCATATTCTTTGGCCTCTTCTTTGATACTTTTAATTATTTTCATTTTTTATTTTTATTTTAGTAGTTAATTATAATATTAACTAATTAAAATCGATTTGTAAACATTCCAATTCATCAAAAAATTAATACTATCCCTAATCAACTGGTTAATCTTTATTTATTTTGCTGAAATAGGTTTCTAAAAATTCTTTTAAATCTGGTCTATCTTCTGCGTAAGCTAAAATAGCTTTAAGATAATTTAAAGGGTCACCTGTAGTCATCCATTTTCCATCTAAAACTTTTTGAACATGACAAATATTTCCAGCTTCGATGTAATTCTTTATAGCATCTGTCACCCAAACCTCACCATCTTTTCCAGGTTTAGTTTTCATTAAGGTATTTATTATTCCTTGATTTAAAATCATTCTTCCGAACAAAGCTAACCGGGAAGGAGCTTTATTAACTGGAGGTTTTTCAATAACATCTTCGATTTCATTAGTTCCCTTCCTAAGTTTAGCAATCCCATAGCGATTAACTTCATTTTCAGGAACTTCCTGAACACCTAAGATAGGTACTCCATTTTTATCAAATTCTTCTACCATTTTTTTAGTAAAAGAAGTTTTTGCTTTAACTACATCATCTCCATAGCAATAAACAAAAGGCTCATTATCAACTAAACTAGCCGCCGATAAAATTGGCATTCCATTTCCATATTTAGGAATCTGTCTAACATAAACAAAATTAGCCATTTTAGAAATTTTATCCACTTTTTTAAAAAGTTCTTTTTTACCAGACTTCTTTAAGTTATTCAATAAAGCTGCACTATGATCAAAATGATCTTCTAAAGGCTTTTTATCCCACTTAGTAACTAAAATAATATCTTCAATCCCTGCTTCTACTAATTCTTCTACCAAAATTTGAATAATTGGTTTATCAATTAAAGGCAACATTTCTTTTGGCATAGATTTAGTAGCTGGCAACAATCTAGTTCCAGATCCAGCCACTGCGATAATAGCTTTTTTTATTCTCATTTAAATTTCTTATTTATAATAATTTCTTTTTAGCTAACTCTCTTAAGTTTTGATTGAATTTTTTGACAGCTGCCTCTATTCTTGGATCAAAATTTCTAGAAATACCCTTTTCTTTAACAATATTTCCAGCCTTCAATAAAGAATCAAAAGTACCAGCATCTAGCCAAGCTCCTTTAATTTTTTCAACCTTCAACTCTTCAATTTCTAAATATTTATTATGCACATCAACTATTTCCACTTCATCTCTATTAGAAGGTTTTAAGCTTTTGGCAATTTTTACTACCCTTGAATCATAAGCATAAGCACCTGTTACAGCATAATTGCTCCTAGGATTACTAGGTTTCTCTTCAATACTAATAACTTTTCCATTTTTATTAAATTCTACAACCCCAAATCTTCCTGGATCTAAAACTTTTTTAGTAAATATTAAACCCCCTTTTTTAAAATTTTTAATCGCTTGACTTATGTCATCTTCAAAAATATTATCGCCCAAAACCATCACAACATTATCCTGACCAATAAATTCCTCGCCTACTATAAAAGCATCTGCTAAGCCTCTGGGTATCATTTGAACTACAAACTCTAAATTTATTCCTGTTTTTTTAAAAATAGAGCTTAGTAAATTTAAAAATTGACCTGAATGATCAGGAGCTATTATTATTAGAATATCCTCAATACCAGCTTTTATCAAAGTATTTAAGGGATAAAAAATCATTTGTCTGTCATAAACAGGTAAAAGTTGTTTACTAGTTGTAGCCGTCAAAGGAAATAATCTTGTAGCAGTCCCTCCCGCTAATATAATCCCCTTTGTCTTTTTACTGTTTTCCATACTAAATTTATTATTTTAAAAATTAACTACCTAATTATCAATAATACTACTAAAGCTATCATTTCTATTTTATCAACCCTAAATTGTTTCAAAAAATTTCTTTGAGATATTATCTAATTGGATTTTTTATTTTTAGGTTTATAATATTGAGAATTAAATAACAAAAATAAAATTTCACATTGATTGGCGACTGCTTTTAAAAAATTAGCTTCCTGTTCAAATTGATCTTCATTGTATGGAATTACCAAGAAAGCTTTAATATAAAAATTATCTAAATCAGAATAAAAAACTTTGACCCCTTTTATTTGAAATTTTCCATTACTTCTATAAACTTTTAATATTTTTTTAGCCGATATTTGACTATTCTTAGTCTCCCTTAAAGAACTCTCCCCTCTTTGCTCTTTTAATAAGAACTTTTCATTTTTAATATCAATTACTTGCAATCGAGTATCGTCTTCTCCAATTACTCCACAGGCAATATCAATTAAAGCTTTTAGAGTTTCCTTTAATTCCTCCTGAGTAGTTGGAGCTGGTTTTTTCATTCTATCTATCAAGTCCCTCATTATTGAAAAACGAACGTTAACCTTCCCTAAATATTGAAATGTTTTTAGCAATTCCTTTTCTTTATCTTTTAATTTAGAAGTTAGATTAAAATTTTCCTGTTCTCTTTTTTGAACAACATAATCATAATGCCAGAAAACGTAAACAACTGAGAAAAAACCAAACACTAAAAATAAAGTTTCTAAAGTATCCTCAGAAGCCCAACTAACACTATTATTAATAAAATTAGGAATAAATAAAATTATTAACAACAGAAAAGACAAACTTACCCATAAAATAATTTTAGCTTTTTGAATTTTATTAAATCTCATATCTTATTAAGGTTTATTTTTAGATTAAACTATTTGTTAAAAACAATCCCTTACTCTATTTTTAAATGTAACAAAACTTTTAAAAAATTAAAAATACCACAAAATTTAGAAAAATAATACTTAATTCTTAAATTATCAGACAAACTTATTATAATTTATTTTTAACAATTACTCAAATAAAATTAATTATTTATTCAAAATAAATCTAATAAATTTTACTATCCAAAAACTGAATTTATTTGAACTTGAATTCAAATAATTTTCCATTGAATTATAATAATGTTTTTTTTGCAATTTCTTATTATTATAACTTCCCCCTCCGCTGTGACGAACTTTAAATTGAGGATATAAAAAAACTTTTTTATTTAAAGCCCTGATTCTCCTACATAAATCCATATCTTCAAAGTACATAAAAAAGTTATCTTCATCAAAACCCTTTAATTCCTCAAATATTTCTTTTCTTACCAACAAAGCCGTACCCGAAACCCAATCGCACTCTATTCTTTCAAAACTATTCCAAATTTTTTTACTTCTACTTATTCCTAAATTATTTCTTAATAAATCATAGATAGAAATTTCCTTACCAGCCACCCATTCTTGTTTTTCTCCACTACTATTTAAAATACCAGCTCCAATAGCTCCAATCTCATTATTACTCTCAAATTCCCTTATTACGTCCTTAACATTATCAGAAATAATTTCTGTATCAGGATTTAAAATAAACAAAAAATCTCCTTTAGTATTTTTAAAACCCAAATTAATTCCTGCCCCAAAACCTATATTTTTTTTATGATTTATTATTTTAACTTTGCTAAAATCTATTTTCATTTTAAACAAATTTTCATTTTTGTCATTATTAACAATTATTATTTCCCAAATACAAAGGCTACCCATTCTTTTATAAATTGATTCAATACATTTTTCTAATTTTTTTTTACTATTATAAGAAACTATTATTATTGATATTTTTTTCTTTTTTTCCATAATTCAAAATCTTTATAAGCTTTAGAAACTCCTTCCGCTAAATTATTTTTTTTATTTTTTTTATCTAACCAATTTTTTATTTTTCTTATTTTAATAAAAAAATACAACCATAATTTCAGAGACCAAATAGCATTTTTTTCAAAAAAAATCAAACCCGACAAAACTAACCAGTAAATTTTATTTTTATTCAATTCAGCACTGACTTCAAAATGACGAATAACACTCTTGGAAATTACCTTTATTTTGAATCCTGCTTTTTGAGCTCTAATACTATAATCTACATCTTCCCAATAAAGAAAAAAGTCTTCACTTAATAATCCAATCTTTTCTAGAACTGATCTTTTTATTAAAAGTGAACAACCAGTTAAAAAAGAAGTTTCAAAACATTCTCCTTGAATTAAATCAGTTTTATGAAAAGTTTTCATTTTAAACCAATTAATTTTTCCACCAGAAAACCAAATTCTATTTGTCTTTTTCCAAAAAATTAATGGGGACAACAACCCCAGTTGAGAATCTTTTTCCGCTTCTTTAATTAATTCAGTTAAAAAATTTGATTTAACCTCAGTGTCTTGGTTTAAAAGTAAAACATAATCAGCTCCATTTTTTAAAGCATATTTAATTCCAACATTATTTCCACCAGAAAATCCAACATTTTCTTCATTTTTAATAATTTTTAATTGGAGAAATTTTTTTTCAATATTTTTAATTGAATTATCAATAGAATTATTATCAACTACTAAAATAGTTAGATTCGAATAATCAACTCTCTCTAGTTTCTTTAAACAATTTTCGATTAGATTTCCTCCGTTATAATTAAGAACAATAACATAAACCTTAGGAGTTTTTTTCATTTAAACTATCTATTTATAAGTTTTTTCAAATAATTATAGTAATCAGTAGTATGACTATTTTTATTGGTATAATCTCGAATTATTTTATTTTGGGCCTTTTCTCCCATTTTAATTCTTAACTCCTTATCTTTAATTAATTTTTCAATTTTTTCTATCCATTCATTTTCATTATCAGCCAAAAAACCGTCCATTTCATCTTCAATTGTTTCCGAAAAAGTTTGATTTCGAACTGCCACCGTTGGAATCTTTAGAACACCAGTTTCAATAAATTTAATTTCAGATTTTGCTTCACAAAAAGGGCTACCCAAAACCAAGGGAACAATATTTATGTCAATTTTCCAAATATTCTCATAATATTTATCTCTGGAGACAAAAGGCATTACTATAATTCTATCTTGATATTTATTTAGTTTATTATCAATATCCAGAAAACCAGCCAGAAACAATTCAACATTTGAATTTCTTTCTAAAACTTCCGTTAAAACTTCAATTATAGTAGCAAAATCTTTATTATGACTAGAGGTTCCACTAAAATATCCGATTCTAACTATTTGATCTTCTTCTTTAGAAAAGTTATCCAAAATATTTTGTGTTAACTTTAATTCATGATTAGATAACTTATTTTTAACAACGAATACTCTTTTTTTATATTTCTCTATTTTCTTAGCTAAATAAGAAGTTGTAGTAGTACAAACCTTAGTATACTCATCTTTAATAATTTCACTACCAATTCCTCTTTTATATTGAATTTTTTCAGCTAAATTCATTTTATTTTTATATAGATCAGTTTGTTGAATATATTTAGCGTCAAAAACCAAGTCGTCAGTTTCAAAAATAATTTCTTTTTTTTGTTGTTTAATTTTGCTAATTATTTTTTTAATTTTTGAAGTAACAAAAGTTCTTTGAAAAATAAAAACCTGACATTTATCAACATATTTAGACAAAAAAAGATCATCTTGCATTACCACCGAAGTTTTAATGTTATGAATATTCAGCTCTTCAGCTTGGTTGAAAGCTCGATAATGAGCACTATCTCCAACTCCAGCCGAAATAATCAAAACATCCCCAGAAACTGATGAAAAAATAGTTTTAAGATAAAGTTTTAAATAACGAGAAAAAATTAGTTTAAGACTATTAATTAAACCTTCTTTTTTTATTAAACTAAAAACTTTACCAATTTTAATTAAAATTATTTTCATAATTATGATTAATTTCAATCTCTCACAAAACTGTTAATATTATATTATCATAAAAATTAACGAGATTACAGAATCTGTTTGAAAATTTCATCTTTACTGTTCACCTTTCTTTAGAAACCTTTTTCACAAAAATTAGATTAAAAAAATTCTACTAAGAATTATCCCAATCTTTAATTACAATTTTATTCCCCTTTATTTCTAACTCAACTTTTTGTTTTTTAATCCAACCTAATTTCCTAACCATTTCAATTGGCAAAGTTATTGCATAACTATCACCATTTCGCAAAATCTTTCTAATATTTCTATTTTCTAATTTTCTTCTCATAAAATTTTTATTTTAATTTTTAATAAATACTGATTTAAATACTGATTTAAATCAGTATTTTTGAATATTTTTTCTAACAAGAAAAACTCCTCCTATTTCTTTATTGAATTTTATCTTGAATATTTCATTTTGACCACCATGAGCAGAATTTTGTAGTTTATCTTTTTTATTTTTAATCTCTAAAATTTTAGCTTTGAAAGTCTCGTTTGGTGTAACAATTTCAACCTGATCATTTAAATTAAAGAAATTATGAACAAAAACTTCTCTTTTAACTGATTTTGTAGATTCATCATCAATTAAACTTATTCCCACAAATTCATCCAAAGCTTCTTTGGAAGCCTTGTTTAATAAATGAGGTGGCTCATTTTCAAAAGCAAAACCGGTCCAATAACCCCGATTAGAAAGCTTTTCTAATTCAGCTTTTTGTTTCTTTATTGCAATTCTCAATTTCCCAGGTTCAGCCTCTTGCAAAACCTTCAAAACCTCCTTATAAGCCCTGACCACCATCGCTACATAATAAACACTTTTATTCCGGCCTTCAATTTTGAAAGAGTCTATTCCCGCTTCCTGCAGTTTATCCAAATGTTCAATTAAACAAATATCATTGCTATTAAATAAATAAGTTCCTTCTTGATTTTCCTCAATATCAATTTCAAACCTATTTTTATCGTCAACAATCCTAGTTGTTTTTAACTCTTTAGGCTTATCCACAGTATAGGGGTCAGAGGTTATTATTTTGAGTAAATTTCTAGGAAGAATCGAGCAAAGAACGGAATTTACTTTATTTGGTAAATGGAGTGAGTCGCGCAGATTTTGACAACGAAATTTGCCAAAATTATAGCCTCCGTAATATTTCCAGCGACATGGTTGGGCACAGTCACCAAGATTAGCACTTCTATTCAACATCCACTTCGACAAAATACACCTCCCACTATAAGCCATACACATCGCCCCATGCACAAAATATTCCAATTCCATTTCAGGCACCGCTTTTTTAATTTCTGCAACTTCTTTTAAGGAAACTTCCCGAGCTAAAATAATCCGTTTTACCCCTTGCTCAGCCCAAAATTTAGCCGCCTCCTTATTAGTTACATTGGCTTGAGTGGAAATATGAATATCAATTTCTGGCAAAAGCTCTTTGACTTTTCTCAAAATCCCTGGATCAGAAATAATGACTCCATCTGGCTGAATTTCTTTGATAAAATCCAACTGTTTGTCTAGATTGTCAATATGAACATTGTGCGCATAAATATTCAAAGCCACAAAAAATTTCTTACCGTTTTTTCGGCAAAAATCCACCCCCTCTTTTATTTCTTGCTTTTTGAATTGACTAGCCTTGGCTCTCAAAGAAAACCCAGGCAAACCAAAATAAACGGCATCCGCCCCATATTTAATCGCTATTTTTAATTTTTCTAAACTCCCCGCCGGTGCCAATAGTTCAGAAGGATTTTCTTTACTTTTAATATTAGTCATATAATTTTAACTTTGATTAAATAGACACCT
>JAGYNP010000015.1 GCA_018399935.1 Candidatus Moraniibacteriota bacterium | reverse complement strand
AAGCCAGTGGGACACTTGCGCCGGCGCTTCAATTATAAAAGAAGCGGGTGGAACAATTACTGATATGGAAGGTCAAGATCTTGTTTATAATGTAGAAGAAAAACGCCACTTAAAAGGCCAGGTGGTTTCTAACGGCTTGAAGCATAAAGAAATTATTGAGAGCCTTAAATAAAAATAATAAAGGAAATGTTTTATAATTTTTTCTAAGTAGATTATTTTAATATTTCATAGAAACTGGCTTAAAATAATTTTTTATTTTGGAAGCGAATAGTTAAATTTTTTGAATAAAAATAAATTAGCAGATTTTTTTCTAAATTAATGAGTGAGATAAAAGATATCTCAATAATATTTTTGACTTATAATGGGCTTAGTGACCATTTTGAAGAAACGCTGAAATCTGTTTTAAAGCAAAAGACCTCTTATTCATATGAAATTATTGTTATTGATTCCGGTTCAACTGATGGTACTGTAAATTTTGTTAAAAAATATCCAAGGATAAAATTAATACAAATTTCTAACTCTAACTTTAGTCATGGGGGGACGCGTCAATTAGGAGCAAAAAAATCTTCAGGAAAATATTTAGTTTATCTAAGCCAGGATGCAACTCCTGCTAATAATTTTTGGTTGGAAGAGCTGGTTAAAAAATTAGCAAAGGATGATGATATAGTAGTCGTGTCATCAAGAATTATCCCGAGACCTGAAGTTCCCACATTAAGGAAGTATAATGTTTTGTCAGATTGGTGTGCTTCTCAAAATGATTTTAAATTGAAAATTGAAAATCCGGAAAATTTTGAAAAAATTTCTCCTGAAAATATTAGATATTATACTAAAATTCATGATGTAAGCTCGGCTTACAAAAGATTTTTTCTAGAAAAATTTGGTTTTGATAAAATTCCTTTTGGAGAAGACACTCTTATTGCAAAAAAAGCTCTTAGAAATGGTTTTGCTATTGGTTTTACTTCTAAATCTATAGTATTGCATTCTCATGAATATAAAATAGGAGATGCTTTTAAAAGAAATTTAACAGATGCTCAATTTAATCTGCATTATTTAAATAGAAGAACTAATGATTCTTTAGCAAAATTGTTTATAGGAGCGTATAGAACTATTAAAAGAGATTATTATTTGCTATTGAGAGATGCCTCTATCCCTTTTTTTAAGAAAATGGGCAATATTTTTTTTAGCCCCATTATTCATTTTGCTGAGCAAGCTGGTCAATATGTTGGAATGAAGGAATATAGAAAAAATAGAAAAAAATTTGATTCGATAAAAAATATTGCCTCAAAATTAAAAAATAATAAAGGAAATAAATCTAAAACTAGCTATCTATTTTTATCTGCCTGGAAGTCATATAGAAAGGAAGGTCTCAGAAAGCTGACAAGGCGTATTGTTAACTATTTACTACATGATAAAGGAGTGCTTAAATATGATCCTGATTATTTTAAGAAAGAAAAGGAATTGCCTTTTGCGAAGTTGATTAGAAAATTTGAGTCGGAGATGATTTCTCAAAAATTTTCAGTCTTTAAACAGGAAAGTATTCTTTACTTTGATCATGAATTGGGAGGAGGAACTGATGTCTATAGGGAAGAATATATAAGAGAAGCTTTAGAAGAGGGGAAGCAGATAATAGTTGTAACTTATTCAAAATTGAAAAATCATTTTAGGCTTTGGTTTTATGATAAAGAGCAAGTTTATTTGTACAAATTCGGCAGTCTCCTAGAGCTATTTGAAATTTTTAAATTCATAAAACCTAGTAAGATAATCGTAGGCGGTCTTATTCCTTATCCCAATCTTCTTGATGCTTTAGAAAAAATTCTTGGAATAAAAAACTTTATTGGCGCTTCTTTAAAAGTTTTAACTCATGATTATTTTTGTGTTTGCCCAAATTATAATTTGATTGATTATACTGGAAATTATTGTGGCATTCCGGAATATGGTCATTGTGATGTTTGTATAAGGAATAAAAAAGATAATTTTGAGCTGACTACAGAGAAAAGAGATATTAGAAGTTGGAGATTGTCCTGGAAGAATTTTTTAAGCAGGGCTGATGAAGTAATTTGTTTTTCCCATTCCTCAAAAAAAATTATAGAAAAAACTTATGGAAAAATTAATGAAGGAAAAATAAAAATTAGACCCCATAAGGTTGATTATATTAAACCTATTGGAAAAAGAAATTTTGGAAATGAACATGTATTTACTATTGGTATTTTAGGCAGTATTAATTTCAACAAAGGTTCTAAGATAATAGAGAAAATGATTTCTATAATAGAAAAAAGAAAAATGGATGTTAAAATTGTAGTAATTGGGATTATAAAGACTGGAATTAAAAGTCATAAATTGATTATATTAGGCAGGTATAAAAGAAATGAAATAGTGAAGCTTGCCATCGAAAACGAGATTGATGTTTTTTTCCTTCCTTCTATTTGTCCGGAGACGTTTTCTTATTCTGCAGAAGAGGCAATGGAAATGGAAATTCCTTTGGCAGTTTTTAATATTGGAGCTCCTGCCGAAAGGGTTAAAAAGTATGAAAAGGGCTTAATCATTCCAGTAATTAATGCTGAATTAGCATTAGAACTAATATTAAAAAAATTTAAAAAGTAATATTTAACCAATTTAAATGTTAGCAGATTTCTTTATTCAGTTATTGTTAAGTTTATATTTTTTCTTTAGTCTTGTCGGCATAGGATTTTTTATTCTACGGAAATTAAATATTGGTTTAAAGAGTAATCTTTATTTACAGTTTGGATTAGCTTTTTTTGTTTCATTTTGTTTATATGTTTGTTTATCTACAAGCTTGCTTTTTATTTTTTCGAGTAATCCGTTAAAAACTTTACATATATTTTCAATTATTTTTTCTCTAGCCTCTTTCTTCTATCTTATTGTTTATTTTTTTAGAAACAAAAAAATAAGTTTAAAGTCGTTATTTATAATTCTCAAGAGAAACGTAGTCACTTTTGCCGCTCTAATTTTTATTCTTATTGTTTTTTTCTGGACTATTTATGAAACAGCTAAGGTTGATGAATGGCTTCATCGGCCAGTGGTAAAATCTTTTGTTCAAAACGATGTTTTCCCTTTGGTCAATCCACTTTCCCCACTC
>JAGYNP010000014.1 GCA_018399935.1 Candidatus Moraniibacteriota bacterium | reverse complement strand
AAATTGTTTACAAATTATAAATTACAAATTTAAAAATTTTTGGAAAATTTATTAATTAAAGAAATTTAAAGAGAAGGATGTATAATTTTTATTCAAGTTATTAATCTAAAAACATGTCAGAAAAAAAACCTACAACCGTAATTAAGCTTCAAATAAAAGCTGGACAAGCCAATCCTGCGCCTCCAGTTGGGCCAGCTTTGGGTCAACATGGTCTTAACATTCAAGACTTTTGTACTCAATTCAATAACGCCACGGCTGAGATGCAAGGAGATGTGGTGCCAGTTGAAATCAATGTCTATGAAGACAGAAGTTTTGATTTTAAACTAAAGACAACTCCAGCTGCCGAGCTTTTGAAAAAAGCTGCTGGAGCCAAAAAAGGAGCAGCCAATCCTCTAACCGATAAAGTTGGAACTGTTACTGAAAAACAAATTCAAGAAATCGCTGAGAAAAAAATGGAAGATTTAAATGCTCTAGACACAGAAGCGGCTAGCAAAATCATTAAAGGGACTGCAAGGTCGATGGGAATCAAAATAGAAGGATAGTATTAAGCTACAAGTATTAAGTATCAAGTATAATCCCCCTTTCAAGGGGGATTTATTCTTGAATGATATTTTTATTTGTGATAAATTGTTTAGAGAAGGAAGTTGCTCATTAAAAGGAAAAGGAGAAAATGTTATGAAATGGTTTAGAAAATAGTGTGAAGAAAACAGAGATAAACTCAAAATTTTTGAAAAAGAAGAAGATATCAATTTCAGAATTATTTCCGCTGAGAATGATTTAATTACTGTATGTATTTTTGGAACTATTTTAGACGGATGTAATTGGTTGTTTATTTTTACTGTTCTTCTTGTATACAGCTTTATGTTTTGGGTTTATAGAATTAATTATGGACACTTTCCTTGGGACAAAAAAGTTCTTTAAAAAACTTTTAAATCAAATAAAAAGCAAGGATGATTCAATAAAAATAATTGATGATTCCTTAACTGCGGGTGTCGTATAGTGGTAATACGTTGGTCTCCAAAACCAATAACGGGGGTTCGATTCCCTCCACCCGTGCAAATAAAATAACACCGCTCCTTTAGGGGCGGTGTTATTTTATTCCTGCAAGGTTGAGAGGGAATCGAAGGGAGCGAGAGGGAGAGAGCTAGCGAGCTCCCGGTGCACAGCTCCCAGGTGACCGAGTCGGAGCGAGAGATATTTCCTCTGTGTGTATTTCAGGTTTTAAAAGTTATTTCAAAAAACTCTTTAGACCTATTAAATAAGCTAAAAAACAGGGAATTTTAGTTCTATTTTATTTTAATAAAAAATGTAAAACTAAGAATTAAAATATTCTCATGTTCTAGAATAGATGTTCACTCTCGTTTTTTTTTGCTTTAGTTTACAAAAAATACGATAGTCATTCCATTAGAGATTTATTTCAAAAGTTAGAGCAAGTTTTTCCCTACAAAATCAAAGCTGTTCAAACAGACAATAGGAGTGAATTTCATAAATATTTCAAACAATATTTGAAAGAGAGAAAAATCAAACATTATTGGAATTATTCTGGCAGACCATACAGACAAGGACACATTGAAAAATACAACAGAACTATCCAGGAAGAGTTTATTGATTGGAATGAAGTACTATTAGAAAACACTAACCTTTTCAACCAAAAACTAGTCAATTGGTTGATATGGTATAATACTAAAAGATTCCATTGGGGTTTGAGTTTAGAAGTTCCGGTGGATTATTTAATAAACAATAATGTGTTGTCTAAAATGAGGTGGACTGATACATTTGTTTGACAGATACAAAAAAATGTGTTATTATTTTTAGAGTTAAGAAATATTAATTTGATAATTGGAAAGTTTTAAAGATTGTTTTTAGATGTTATTTATCTATTAAAAATCTGATTTTTAGGTTTAATCTATCAAAAATTTTTTACAAATTAGTCGGATTATTAATCTAATAAAATTTTTGATAAATTTAAGCTAAAATATATTTTTGTGATGGAAGTGAGATTTGGATGTAGTTTCCAAAAGAAACTTTTCAATTTTTTTATAAAATGAAGAGAATTAATAAGAGTGTTATTCACAGAGTTCTACATTTTTTATTTGCTAAAATAAATAAAAGATCGGCTAAAATTTTAACCATTAGATTTGGTTTAGAAGAAGAAAAAAAACAGTCTTTGAATAAGATCGGTTTATTTTTTGGTATTACTCGGGAAAGAGTTAGGCAAATTGAATTGGGATCTTTAAGTCAACTTAAGAAATTAAATAAAAATAATGATTTTAATTTAATTATTGATAATGTTATTGAGATTATTAAAAAAAATGGAGGTTTGATTCGAGAAGAAATTTTAGCTGAATATTTAATGCCAGAATTGAATTCAATTGAGGAAAATAAATTAATGTTTATTTTAAGATGTAGTTTAAAAGTGGAATTTTATAAATCTACTTTAAAAAATAGTAGTTTCTGGTCTTTAAAAGAAGGAATAAATAGAAAA
The DNA here is from genome assembly GCA_018399935.1 of Candidatus Moraniibacteriota bacterium. GTDB lineage: Bacteria > Patescibacteriota > Minisyncoccia > Moranbacterales > DUUL01 > UBA2773. Next base: position 4,340 of record JAGYNP010000014.1, on the reverse strand, counting down.
CAAGTTGAGCAAGTTAATCAATTTGTTATTAATCAGTTGAATGAAATTAAAAAATCAATTAAAATTAAAAGTATAAAAAAAATTATAGACAATTCTGAATTCAAAGATATTTTTAGAGGTCAAAATGGAGAAAAAAAATTAGTTATGTTTTTGTTGATTAGTAAGGAATTGAAAAGAAATTTAATTGGTGAATGGGGATTGAAGAACTGGTCTTCAGTTTCAGAATTAGGCAATAAAGAAAAGGCTTATCTAGTTTTAAGAAAAAAACAAAGACCTTTGCATTTTAAAAAAATTACTGAGTATATAAATTTTTATTGGATTAAAAAAAAATCTTTACCTCAAACTGTTCACAATGAATTAATAAAAGATAAAAGATTTGTATTGGTTGGCAGAGGAACTTATGGTTTAATTGAATGGGGAATGAAAGGTGGTACAGTTAAAGAAATTATTTTTGATTTATTTAAGAAAGAAAATAGGTTTCTTCTAGCTGAAGAGATTATTGAATATGTTTTTACTCAAAAAACAGTTAAAAAAACTACAATTTTAGTTAATTTATCAAATAAAGAAATCTTTGATAAAAATAAAAAAGGGCAATACTTTTTAAAAGATAGGCACAAGTTTCAAAAAGAGTTATAATAAAATTGTTTTAAAGCATAGTTTCGTGACTAGATTTAATATTTTTTGCTTTATCTTTTTTGTTTCAGAAGATATCAAAATTTTTAAAAAATTTAATTAAAAATAAAAAGTTGGCTATTCTAGTAAATTTTCTATTAAATAGGCAATAAAAAGAGTAATTAAAAACAGTTTTAAAATAAGTAATAAACAAAAATAAAGTGGGTATTTTAAGCAAAAACCCTGATAAAGAGTATAATTATTTTTTATATTTTCTAGTATTACTGGGGATTATTTTTGCGGTGGCTTCTTATATGTTTTTTTCTTCGGGTGATTATGTAATTTTAAATGATATTTGGAGACTTGTTAGTAATACTTGGTGGTTTATTTTGCCAGTGCCAATCTGGTTTATTTATATGAGAGTTTGGACTGAGTATCGTTGGATAATTACTTTTAGAGGGAAAAAGTATATTAATTTACAAATAATTCCACCCAACGATATTGAAAAAAGTCCAAAAGCTATGGAGAATTTTTTTACTGGTATGCATACTTGGAGTAAGCCTAATTTTTTTGAATACTATTGTGGTTGGCGAATTGGTCAAGACAAATATTCTTTTGAAATTATTGGTGATGGGGAAAAAGGAGCTCGTTTTATTGTTAGAATTCCAGAGATTACTCAAAATTTAGTTGAGTCTTTAGTCTATGCTCATTATCCAGAAGCAGAAATACAAGTAATTAAAGATCATCCAGATAATGATATTCCTAAAGATATTCCCAACAAAGAATGGGATGTTTGGGGGACTGTTTTGATTCCTTTAAAAGATGATTGTATACCACTACGAAGTTATAGAGAGTTTAAAGATGATATAACAGGAGAGGCTATTAATCCTTTAGCTTCATTAATGGAAATAATAAGTAAGTTAAGTAAAAAAGAAAAAATTTGGCTCCAGTTTATTATTAGTCCTAAAAATGAACCAGATTGGGTTATTCCTGCTAATAAAAAAGTTAAAGAAATAATGGAAAATTTCATCAAAGAAAGTGGTGGAAAATTAGAGGATGGTTTTAATGTTAATATGTTACCTCCAGGAGAGCAAGATGTTATAAAAGCTATTAAGAGTAGCTTGGCGAGACCGGCTTTTGATACTACTATTAGGTTTGTTTATTTTGGTAAAAAAGGTGAGGGTTTTAATAAAGCTCTTGGTGTTGGGGGAACCATGGGAGCTATAAAACAATTTAATGATAATAATTTAAATTCATTAATTCCAGATAATAGAACAAAGACTTTTGCTAATTATTATTTTCAAATTCCTCGTTTAAGATATCGACAAAGAAAAATTTTTAATGATTTCAAGGGAATGGATAGAGCAGGGATTGTTTGTACTTTAACTGCTGAAGAATTGGCAACTTTGTATCACTTTCCAACGATGAATGTTAAATCCAGCGCTCTTAACAGAGTAGAGGCTAAAAAAGGTGGAGCGCCTGTTAATTTGCCGTTTGAAGAAACGAGTTAAAAAGTTATAAAGATTGGAAAGTTAAAAAGCTAGAAAAATAAAATAACTAAGTTTGATGTTGTAATTCTAGAAAATGAGGATTTGAAAAAGATTTCAAGATTTAGCTGTTCAGGTTTATTAGATATTTAATGATAATTGGGATTTTTAATTTAGAGATCAAATTCAAAGGGCAATTATTTCAATTTCAAATAATATATCAGAAGGATTTGGGAGAAGAGGGAATAAGGAAGTTAAGAGATTTTTGCTTATTTTCAAGAGTTTTTCTAGAGAAGTTAGATCAATGCTTTACTTAGCTTTAAAATTGAAATATATTAATAAAGAGCAATTTGATTTTTTGTATAAAGAATTAATTGAAATATTCAAGATGATTTCAGAATCAATAAAGGTTTCAGAATAATCGATTGAGGTTTTCTAAACCTTCTAACTTTTAAACTTTTAAATTTGAGTAAAATAAATTTTTTTGCTAAAACTAATTTTAGAAATTCAGAAAAGACTTTTGGAATAAAAGTTGATGATCGTCGTCGGCATGTTTATGTTATTGGAAAAACTGGAATGGGGAAAACTAATTTAGTTCAAAATATGGCCATTCAAGATATTCATAATGGAGAAGGAGTAGCAATTGTTGATCCTCATGGAGAATTTGCTGAAGAATGTTTAAAATCTGTTCCTGAAAATAGAATTAACGATGTAATTTATTTTAATCCAGCTGATACTGAATTTCCTATTGCTATGAATGTAATGGAGCAAGTTAATGATGAATATCGACCCTTGATTGCCTCTGGTTTAGTTGGGGTTTTTAAGAAAATTTGGGCTGATTCTTGGGGGCCTCGTTTGGAATATTTATTAAGAAATGCTATTTTAGCTTTATTAGAGTATCCAGGGGCAACTTTATTGGGAGTGACTAGGATTTTAGTTGATAAAAAATATCGGGAAAAAGTTTTAGAAACCGTTACTGATCCAGTTATTAAAGCTTTCTGGGAAGATGAGTTTTCTAAGTATAATCAAAATTTTGCAGTAGAAGCTATTGCTCCGATTCAAAATAAGGTAGGGCAGTTTTTGTCTAGTTCTTTAATTAGGAATGTTGTTGGTCAGGAAAAATCAGCTTTTTCGATGAGAGATATAATGGATAATCAGAAAATTTTAATTATGAATTTATCCAAAGGGCGAATAGGAGAAGATAACAGTGCTTTATTGGGAGCTATGATGATTACTAAAATTCAACTTTCTGTTATGGAAAGGGTTGATATTCCAGAATCAGAACGAAAAGACTTTTATCTTTACGTAGATGAATTTCAAAATTTTGCAACTGAATCTTTTGCTAATATTCTTTCTGAGGCTAGAAAATATCGGTTAAATTTAATTTTAGCTCATCAATATATTGCTCAATTAGGGGAAGTGGTTAGAGATGCAGTGATGGGGAATGTCGGAACAATGATAACTTTTAGAGTTGGAGCAGCTGACGCTGATTTTTTGGAAAAAGAATTTGAACCGATTTTTTATGCCAATGATTTAGTTAATCTAGCTAAATATAATATTTATTTAAAATTAATGATCGATGGGGTATCTACAGTTCCTTTTTCAGCGGTAACTTTACCTCCAATTAAGTTAGGTGATAAAAAAATTGATGTTAAAAGAATAATTGAATCTTCTAGGGAAAGATATGCTGCACCTCGGGAGGTTGTTGAAAAAAAAATTAATGAATGGAGTGGTTATTTAAATCCTAAAGCTAAAAATACAATAACTGAACTAGCTAATAAAGAAGTAGTCAAAAAAACAACTTCAAACAGAAAGGAATCTGTTTCTTTAATTGATTCAATGAAAGATCAAGAACCAAAAAAGGAAAAAATTTCAAAAATTATTGATAAAAATGAAGAAAAAACACAAGATGGAAAGAAAAATGATTTTTATTCGACTCAGTGTACAGCTTGTGGTGTTGGTGTTCAGGTGCCTTTTAAGCCAGATGGCAAAAGACCAGTTTTTTGTTCAGAGTGTTTGAAAGAGTATCGTAGACAACAAAATAAATTACAAAAAGAATTAGAGGAAAGTGGTGGAGAAGAAAAAATGAAAACTGAAATCTCAAAATCAAAAGTAGAAAAATCCGAAGAGAGTCTGGGAGATTTAATTAAAAAAGCGGTTGAAGATAAAAAAACTATTAATAAAAATTAATAATTGGATAGAATTAGAAGTTTTTTGATTATTATAAAAAATTAAATTTAG
>JAGYNP010000013.1 GCA_018399935.1 Candidatus Moraniibacteriota bacterium | reverse complement strand
CTAAATTTTCAGAAAAAGCATTGCCTGAACGGTCAAATCTTTGAGACCATAGATTATTGCTATTCAAAGTTTGGGGTTTAAATTTTGAATAATTGTAGGAAAAACTACCCCCACCAGTGCCAATCAAAGAATTCCTGAAATTAGAAAACACCGAATCTTTAGCAATGGTCCAGGAATTTTTTTGGCTTAAAGTATTTTCTAATAAAAGCATTTTGTTGTTGAGAAAAGAATTTGGAAAGTCAGCTATTATTAGTCTAAAGCTTAAGAATAAAAACAAACAAGAAACAATAATTAAGGTAATTGGCAAAATAAGCCGATGAACATTTTTACTGATTATTTTATCTTTTAAAACATAAAAGATTAAAGACAAAAGACTGATACTTAAAACCAGCCAAGCTGGAGTAAAATCAGCTATTATTAAAATTATAAAAGAAAGAAAAACAAAAATACTTGAAAACAAAGCCCAAAATTTTGATTTCTTTTTCTCCCCGAGCCATTCAAAACCTTTAAGAAAAACAAAGGTTCCCAAAACAATCATAAATGAAAGATACATTGCTAAACTGGCTAAACTGCCGCCAACTGGACTGACTATATTTTTAAAAACAGTTCCTTTAAATACTCCAAAAATAGATAAAAAGGCAAAGAGTAGAACTAAAGCACTTGAGAAAAATAAAACTTTAACAATTTTTGCCGGCTCCAAGAGGTTTTTATCTTCTCCTTCAAAACTTAAATTGTTAAAAATTAAAAAATAAAAGCCAGCCATAGTTATCAAAACAATTAAACCTGTATCAAAACGCCCGTACTGTCCCAAAAGACTAGCCTGTTTGCTAACAGAAAAAATAGTTGAAATAACAGCTAAAACTAAAAAACCTAAAACAAAATAATTAACCTTTGATTTCCTAATTTTTAATCCTTTATCCTTAACTATTATTTTTAAAATCCAGAACAAAACAGAAAGCCAGACAAAAAAGAATAAAACAAAGAGTTTATTAAAACTCAAAAATTCAAAAGTAAAGGGCAGAAAAAATATTGGGACTAAAAATATAGTGGAATAAATTAGAGAGCGTAAAATTTTATCAAACATAATCACCTTTTTAATTGTTCAAATTTTATATTGATATACAATTTGTATATTATAATTTTATACTAATTTTTTGTTTAAATCAACCTTCATATCTGTTCTAATTTTTTCAAGGTCATATCTTTTATTTTTTCAACTAAATTACGT
>JAGYNP010000012.1 GCA_018399935.1 Candidatus Moraniibacteriota bacterium | reverse complement strand
TTTTTAAATTATTTTTTATAACCTATTAAATAAATATAATCTGCTTAAATTAATTTCAGTATTTTTAATTTTATTAATTATTTCTCAAATAATTAAATTTATTCATAAATTAATGATTATTAAAATTTCTCTTTATTTTATTAACAAAACCCGAAATCACAGAACTATTTTTAGCCTTAAATTCACCAGTAATTACATCTTCACCTGTTTTTTTCTGTTCTCTTTTTAATTCTTCTTGATATTGAACTTCTTCTTCATAACTTTGTTTTGATTTTACTAACTTATTCATTACTACGCTAGCAGTTAAATCACCAGTAACATTAATAGATGTTCGAAACATTTCTAAAATCCTATCTACTCCAATAATCAAAGCTACTCCTTCTACTGGAACTCCAACACTTTTTAAAACAGCTACCAAAACAATAATTCCTACTCCAGGCGTAGCAGGTGTTCCAACCGAAGAAGCCACTGAGGTTACAATCAAAATTAGCAATGTTCCTAATCCCAATTCCAAACTATAAACTTGAGCAATAAAGATAGTCGCCACTCCTTGAAAAAGAGCTGTTGCATCCATATTAACTGTTGCCCCAACTGGAATAATAAATTGAGAGATTGAAGGTCTAACTTGTAATTTTTCCTCTGCAGTTTTTATGGTTAATGGCATTGTGGCTACTGAACTATCAGTAGAAAAAGCTAACAACTGCACATCTTTGATTTTAACAATAAAATTCCAAGGTTTTATTCCTCCAAAAACAAAAACTATAATCAAGTAAAGACCCAACATCAAAAACAAAGCCAATAAAACCGTCAAAAAATAGACTCCAATTCCAGCCAAAGATTCCGCCCCTGTTTTAATTGTTAATTGGGCCATTAATCCAAAAACCGCCACTGGAGCAAGTTGCATCGCCCATTTTACAACTTTCATTGATACCAATTGAACAGAGCCCAGCAGATTTAAAAGGGGCTTAGCTTGTTTCGGAGTTAAACTAATTAAAGCCAAGCCAACAATAATTGAAAAAATAACCACTTGAAGCATTTCGGCATTAACCATTTCTCCTAAAGGATTTTGTGGAATAACCGTCATAATAGCCCCTGGAATATTATTGAAATCAATTTTTTTTTCTTTTAATTCTTCCTTATTAACAATTATTTCCTCTTCAGTCTCTTTTACAAAAGAATCCGCTACATAGTCCCCTGGTCGAACAATCGAAGCTACCGTTAAGCCAATCAAGATAGCAATGATTGTAGTAAAAATAAAATAAAAAACTACCCTCAGTCCCAACTTCCTCAATTGCTCTAAACTCTCCCCAGAAGCTAACCCCCGAACTACTGAAGCAACAATCAAAGGGATTACGATCATTTGAATCAAAGCCAAAAAAAATCGACCTGGTAAAGCTAACCAATTCCCAACAATTTCAGCAACAGATCGACTAATTAACTTTAGATCAGGACCTAAAACAAACCCAAGTAAAATCCCTAAAAACATCCCAATAATAATTTTTAGCCACAGTCGTCCCTCCACTAAGCCTTTCAAGTGATTACTTAAATATTTTAAATTTTTAAGATGTATTGTTTTCAAAGGATCAGTCATTTTTTGTTTTATTTTTAAATTAATTTATTTTTGAAAACTAATTTTTCGAAATTCTTTTTTTCCAACTCTTAAAATTTTTCCATTCCAATCTTTAGAAATCGACACCTCTAAATCCAATTTTTTTCCCTCTAAACTCACTCCACCTTGTTTAATTTTTCGCTTAGCGTCTCCTCGACTTTCAGCTAAATTATTGTCAAATAAAACACTAACTAAATCTACTCCTTCCTTAATTTTTAATTCTGATGCCTCAATCCTTAAATCTTTTTTTTGAAACTTATTTACAAAATCTGCTTGAGCTCTTTTTGCCTCCATTTCTCCCTGAAAAATTTTAGTTATCTCAAACGCTAATTCCATTTTTAAATCCCGAGGATTAACTTCTTCATTTTTTATTTGCTTTCGAATTTCTTCAATCTCTATTAAAGGTTTGTTAGTTATTAATTCAAAAGTATTAGCAATAAAACCATCTGGCCAAGACATCACCGCTCCGTAAATATTCTCTGGGGATTGATTTAGAAAAACCGCATTTCCTTCGCTTTTTCCCATTTTTTTACCACCATCATCGGCTAAAATCTTCATAGTCATTACGAATTTTTCTCGATTATTCAAAGTTTTTTGCAAATCTCGCCCTCGCATCATATTAAACATCTGATCATTCCCACCAATTTCCAGATCAATATCCAATACCACTGAATCATAAGCCTGAGCTAATGGATACAAAAACTCGTGTAAATAAATCGGCTTTTCTTCTTTTAATCTTCTTTGAAACATATCTCGCTGAATCATCTGCTGAACCGTAAAATTAGAAGACAGCTCAATTAAATCTCGAAAATTAAGCTTGTCACTCCACTCACTGTTATATCGAATTTCAGCCGGGTTTTCCCCTTTAAAATCTAAGAAAGCCGAAGCTTGCTTTTGATAACTTTCACAATTTTTTAAAATCTCTTCTCGAGT
>JAGYNP010000011.1 GCA_018399935.1 Candidatus Moraniibacteriota bacterium | reverse complement strand
CTCCTGTTGATTTTGCTTATGCTATTCATACTGAAGTTGGTGATACTTTGAGTGGAGCAAAGGTTAATCAAAAAATTGTTGCCTTAGATTATGTTATTAAAAATGGTGATGTAGTGGAATTAATTACAGAGAAAAAAAAGAAAACTCCCAACAGAGATTGGTTAAAATTTGTTAAAACTACTCATGCTCAATCTAAAATAAAACAAGCTATTCGAAAAAAGAAAAATAATTTTTAATTTGACAAGAGGAGTTTTTTATGAGAAAATCTTGTTGTAATATCGCGGGGTGGAGCAGTCTGGCAGCTCGTCTGGCTCATAACCAGAAGGTCACAGGTTCAAATCCTGTCCCCGCCACAATTTTTTTGATTTATAATTTTTAAGAATCAATTTTATTTTTCTCAGTTTTTGAGAAATTTTAATTATCAGGAGTATAATTTTTAATTTTCAATTTATTTATTAGTAGTTAGGTAAACTTATAATATTTTAATTTATAAATTAAAATAAATAGAGTTTGTGTTACTCAATAATTTTTTTGGCGGGGTAGCTTAGTTGGTTAAAGCGCGGGACTCATAAGCCCGAGATCGGTGAGTTCAAATCTCCCCCCCGCTACCTAAAAATATAAATTAAAAGAAAATTCTGAAAGCTTAAGACTATTTCATAGCAAAAACATATTTAATTTAATTTAAATCTTTAAAGAAAGATATAAAATTAGAAATTTATAATTGGTAATTCAGATTAATATTTGGTTGCAAGTCATAAATAGCTAATTGCTTTTTAATGAAAAAACAAAAAATAGGTATAGATATTAGGGCAATTGGTCAATTGCGAACGGGGGATGAATATTATACTTTGAATTTAGTCAGAAATTTATTGAAAATTGATGAAAAGAATCAATATTTTTTATTTACTGATACTAGTGAAATTAAAAAAATAAAAGAAAAAATTTTAATAGGATTAAACAATGAAAATATTAAAATTGTTTCAATTTTACCAAATTTTAAATTTTTTTGGACTATTTTCTTATTGCCTAGAATTGTAAAAAAACTGGATTTAGATATTTTGCATGTTCAATATATAACGCCTTTATGGCTGCCTCAAAAGGTTAAATTAATTACAACAATAGCTGATATTTCGTTTAAAGCTTATCCAGAATTAATTAAAAAAACAGATCTATTTTTCTTAAATGTTTTAATTCCTTTATCTTTGAAAAGGGCCGATAAGATAGTGGCTGTTTCAAAATTTACTAAAAGTGAAATTATAAAATATTACAAAATTAAAGAAGAAAAAATTGAGGTGATTTATAATGGAGAGGCCAGTGAAATTTTCAAAAAAAAGAATATTGATTATAAAAATATTTTAGAAAGAAATGGGATTAAAAAACCTTATCTTTTTTATGTTGGAACACATCAACCTAGAAAAGACATTCCAACTTTAATCGAAGCTTTTTTGTTGTTAAAAAAACAAGTAAATAAATTTGAAAATTTGAAGTTAGTAATTGGAGGTAAACTGAAAGCTCATAATTATGATTCTAAAATCGATTTAATTTTAAGCGAAATCAAAAAAGATCAAGAAAAAAAGAAATTTTTTAAAGATATTATTTTTACGGGTTATCTTGAAAGTGAAGATTTGGTAAGTTTGTATAAAGAAGCAAAGATTTTTATTTTCCCATCCCTTTATGAGGGGTTTGGGTTACCTTTGATAGAATCAATGGTTTCAAAAACGCCAGTTGTTTGCAGTAATATAGATTGTTTTAAAGAAGTGGCGGGTGAAGCAGTCGAGTTTTATCAAGCAGGAAATTCTAAAGACTTAAAAAATGTTTTGTTAAAATTACTAAATAATTCAAAAAAACAAACTGATTTAGTAGAAAAAGGTATAAAGCAAGCTGAAAAATATTCCTGGAAAGTAACAGCCAAGAAAATGTTAAAATTTTTTATTAAATAAACTTTTGTTGGTTTTGAATTTGTGATACTCTTAAAGGGTTCATTTTAATTTTAAGATTATAATGGTCTTTTTCTTTCATTGGATAGTTTTATTGAAACGAATAATTTTTTCTGATTATTTTTTTCGAACTTATCATTACTAGCGAATGAAAGTCAAAATATAAAAATTTATTACAAAGTTATAATTGAAAATAGTTTTGTAAAAAGTTATAATAAATTTAATTTAAATAAATGAAGCTTGATGATGAGATAAATGAAAAACAGGACAGTTTTTTTAAAAAAAATAAAACGAAGGAAAATATTTCTAAGATGATAGAATCTAATAAAAATAAATTTATTTCTAAAAAGAAAATTCTTTTAATTTTGTTGATTATTTTTATTTTTTTATTGATAGGAGGTGGGATATTTGCTTATAAAACAGGTGATATTCTTAATAAAATTTCTGAATCCGATGATTCTGGAATGAGCAGTATTTTTGGTGTTTTATCAACTATAGGAACAAGGAAAAGTATCACAGTGGATGATCAAGGACGAACTAATGTAGTTTTATTAGGAATAAGAGGAGAAAATGTTCCAGGAGGAGGTCTTCTCGCTGATACTATTATGGTGGCTAGTATTAAATCAGAAAAAAATAAAAATGAAGATAAAAACGATAAAGTTAGTTTGATTTCTGTTCCTAGAGATTTATATGTTAAAATTCCCGATACGAATCAACATAATAAAATAAATTTTGTTTATCATTATGGAGAAGAAGAAACTGACGAAACTGGAATAAGTTATATGAAAAAAATAATTTCTGAAGTGACTGGTTTGGATATTCATTATGGGGTGGTTATTAATTTTGAAGGTTTTGAGGAATTAGTTGACGCTGTGGATGGAGTTGAGATTAATTTAGAGGAGTCTTTTACAGAGCCAATTCAATTTCATGAAATGAAAGTTTGCGATGGCGATAAAGGAGGTTCTTTCACTGTAGAAACTGGTGAATTTGAACATAAAAAAAATGAAGATGGTAAAATAGTGGCTTCTTATCCACTTTGTTATAATAGTTATGAGGAATGTGGCGGAATTTTTACTTTGCCAGCTGGGGAACAAATTTTAAATGGGGAAAAAGCTCTTTGTTATGTTAGGTCTAGAGTTACATCAAGTGATTTTGATAGAGCCAGAAGACAGCAGTTAATTTTAAATAAACTTAAAGAAAAAATGATTTCGCTTAATATTTTTTCTGATTTTTCAAGATTAAATGGAATTTTAAATGTTATTGGTGATAATGTTAAAACTGATATGAGTTCCAGCGAAATGAAAATTTTTTTTGATAGCTATATTGGAATTCAAAATGCTGAAATTAGTCAAAAAGTTTTAGAAAATTCAGAAGAGGGATTATTGAGTGCACCAACTGATTATCCTGAAGAAGTTGGTTACATTTTAATTCCTAGAGCGGGGCAAGATAATTACAGCGAAATCCATCAATCCATTAATGGAATATTTGGTTCTTCGAATTAGAATTATAATATAAAAAAGATTATTTTTTAAGTTTTTAAGTAATATTTCGATTTGATGAAAAAAACAAAAAAGCTGTCAGTTTTAATAACTTCCTATAAAAATGCTTCATTATTAAAGCTTTGTATTAATTCTTTTCGAGAAAATCTGAGAAGTTTATCGTATGAAATAATTGTAGCTGATAGTGAAACTGATGAGGAAATTAGGGATTTAATGAGAGATGATTTCCCTGAAATTAAATTTATATCTAATAAAAAAAATGTTGGGTATGGTTTTCTCTTTAATCAACTTTTAAAGAAAGCGCAAGGAGAATTTTATTTTATTGTTAATGCTGATATTATCGTGAAAGATGCTGCAGTAGAAAAACTTTTGGATTATCTTGAAGAAAATCCAAAAGTTGGTGTGGTTGGTCCAAGATTAATTAATTTTGATAATTCAATCCAAGATTCATTTTTTAGATTTTATAGAATTACTACTGTTATTTACAGAAGAACTTTTTTAAAAAAAATGCCTTGGGCTAAAAAGGAATTGGATAGATTTTTAATGAAAGATGTTAAAAAGAATAAACCTTTTGAATGTGACTGGATAATGGGTTCGTCGTTAATGATGAAAGCTGAAACAGCTAAGAAGGTTGGTTTTATGGATAATAGGTTTTTTATGTATTTTGAAGACGTGGATTGGTGCTGGCGAGTTTGGGAAGAAGGTCTAAAAGTTGTATATAATCCACTGGTTAAAGTCTATCATTATCATGGTAAAGCTAGTGCTAATAAGGGTATTTTAAAAGCGATATTATATAATAAATATGCTCGTATTCATATCAAAAGTGCAATCAAATTTTTTTGGAAACATAAAACTTTAGGATGGAAAATTCCTTAAATCTATTAAAAAAAAACAATGAAAGAAAGAAAATTAAGAAAAAAGAATAGCAGAATAGATAATGTCAAAAATTTTGGAGAATTTTTTAAAAGTTCTTTTAGGAATATTTGTAAAAGGCAATATGGATTTTTGTGGCTTATTTTAATTGGCTTATTCTTCTTTTATATTGGCTTAGCTTGGGGTAAAAAACAAACTTCTCCTGAAAATAGTGTAGTGGAAAATATAACTAGCTTTGTTGAAGAAGCTTCCAATCCAAGAGAGCTATTTAAAAATAGTGATAAAGACAAACCAGAAAAAGTAGATTTTGGAATTTTTTGGAATGTTTGGAGCAAGGTGAGTGATAAGCATATTGACAATGGTGATTTAGATTATAGTGCTATGGTTTATGGTGCTATTAAAGGAATGGTAAAGGCTATAGATGATCCTTATACAACTTATATGAATCCAAATGAAGCAGAAGAATTTGCCATGGGTATAGAGGGGAATTTTGAAGGAATTGGAGCTGAATTAGGAGTACGGGATGATGTTTTGACAGTAGTTGCACCGATTAGCGGAATGCCAGCCGAGAAAGCTGGTTTAAGGGCTGGGGATAAGATTATAAAAATTAATAATGAAACAACTGCTGATATTACAATTGATGAAGCAGTTAGAAAAATTAGAGGGCCTAGAGGAACTGAAGTTACACTAACTGTTATTGCTGAGGATGCGGTTGAAACTAAAGAAATTAAAATTATTAGAGATACTATTGAATTACAAAGTGTTTATTATGAGCAAAAGTTTGATAATATTGCTTATCTTCAAATAGCGAGTTTCACCGAAGATACTGCTGAAGAATTTAACAAGGAGATAACTAAAATTATAGCTGATAATAATAAGGGAATAATTTTAGATTTAAGAAATAATCCTGGAGGTTTTTTAAATTTAGCCATAGAAATTGCTTCTAGGTTTGTTTCTCGGGAAAATATAGTAGTTCAAGAAAAACATAGAAGTGGAAGAATAGAAAAATTTAAAGCAATTGGAGGAAATGTTTTTTCTGAAACTCCAGTAGTTATTTTAATTAATAAAGGAAGTGCTAGCGCATCTGAAATTTTAGCTGGAGCTTTAAGAGATATTAATGGCAGTAAACTTATTGGCGAACAAAGTTTTGGTAAAGGGTCAGTTCAACAATTAGAAGAATTTTCTGATGGTTCAAATTTAAAAGTTACCGTGGCTAAGTGGCTTACGCCTTCTGGTTTGTCTATAAGTAATAAGGGGCTTGAAGTTGATGTCGAAGTAAAGCTTTCTGAAGATGATATTGAAAATGAAAAAGATACTCAATTGGACAAAGCTTTAGAAGAAATAAAAAAAGAGATTCAAAATAGAAAGCAATAGAATTTAATAAAAGATACTAAAACCACAAAAATAATTATTTTTGTGGTTTTAAAAAAAATATTTGGAAAATATTAATATGCAAAAAAAGAAAATAATAACAATAGGAGGTGGGACAGGAAGTTTCACTGTTTTATCGGGACTAAAAAAATATGATTTAGATATAACAGCAGTGGTCTCTATGGCCGATGATGGGGGATCAACTGGTCGGTTAAGAGATGAATTAGGAGTTTTGCCACCGGGAGATATTAGGCAATGTTTAGTGGCTTTAAGTAAAGAATCTCAATCTTTAAGAGATCTTTTTAATTATCGTTTTGAAGCTGGGCAACTCAAAGGTCATAGTTTGGGGAATATTTTTCTTTCAGCTTCAGAAAAGGTGACTGGGAATTTTTCAGCTGGATTAAGAATGGTTGAAAAAGTTTTGAATATCAAAGGCAGGGTTTTGCCAGTTACCAATGACAACACCAATTTATATATAAAATTAAAAAATGGCCAAACCCTAAAAAGCCAAAACGAAATCAACCACAATAATGAAATTCAAAAAATAGGAATAGAAAATATTTATCTAAAACCCAAAGCCAAACCCAACAGAGAAGCTATCAAGAAAATCAAAAAAGCTGACATTATTGTAATTGGTCCAGGAAATCACTACTGTAGTATAATACCTAATTTAATTGTTGAAGGAATCCCGGAGGCCATTCAGCAAAGCCAGGCGAAAGTGGTCTATGTTTGCAATCTTGTTAACAAAAAAGGCCACACAGAAAACTTTGAACTCAACCACTACGTTGACCAAATAAATTCCTTTTTCAAAAAGCCTAGAATAGACAAGGTTTTATTTAACACCCAAAAACCAGCCAAAGAAATTAAAGATAAATATGAATTTTATGGTGAAGATTTAGTTAAATTTAAAATAAAAACAAACTTAAATTACGAAGTTAGAGAAGTTGATATTTTAAGTAATATTAAGCCTAAATATTCCCAGGTCGATTCTATTTCAAAACTCCGCTCTTTTATTCGTCATGACCCTGATAAATTAGCCAAAGAAATAGTTTCTTAATATTAAACAAAAAAATAATTGACTATATTTAATAATAATTTAAAGATAAACTAAAAAACCGCGAGAGCGGTTTTTATTCGTACGCCTGGCAGGACTTGGTCACAAATATTTTTCCTGATGGAAAAATTTCGCTACCCCGCCTCGTGGTTTTTGCCTTTCCTCGCTTCGCTCGTCAAACAAAAACAACACTCCGGCTTTCAAGTCCCGACGAAAGCAAAGTAGTTTGCTTTCTCCAGGTGTACAAAAAAATCGCTATTCGCGATTTTATTCGTACGCCTGGCAGGACTTGAACCCACAGCCTCCTGGTCCGAAGCCAGGCGCTCTATCCAGTTGAGCTACAGGCGCTCTATTTTTTGTGGACGCTACAGGATTCGAACCTGTGACCTCTTGGGTGTAAACCAAGCGCTCTAAACCAACTGAGCTAAGCGTCCATAGTAACAAATAATATTATATTATAAAATAAAAAACTAATCAATGGAAATTGATTAAAAAATAAAAAATTTACAGAGTTATAATATTTAAAAATATGTACACGCAGAGGGATTTGAACCCCCGACCGTCGGCTTAAGAGGCCGCTGCTCTACCAACTGAGCTATGCGTGCAAAATACAGAAATAATTCTAACTCAAAATTTTCTTCTAGTCAATTTATTTATATTCTTTATTGTTAATTATTAATGAAAAGATTATAATTAAATAACTTAAATGGTTCTTTGTCAATTTATTATGTTGAGATTAAGGCCGATTTTTTTAAAATATTTTTTAAATTTAAAAAAGGGAGATATTAAATGAGAAAATTTAAAAAAGTTAATGAAAGACGGATTAGACATCTTGTAGAAGCACTTAAGCAATCTAATTATTATTTCGGAGCGTCTGTTAAGAATAAATCAACTAAAATAGATTTGCATTT
Organism: Candidatus Moraniibacteriota bacterium; assembly: GCA_018399935.1. Classification (GTDB taxonomy): domain Bacteria; phylum Patescibacteriota; class Minisyncoccia; order Moranbacterales; family DUUL01; genus UBA2773. Next base: position 4,469 of record JAGYNP010000011.1, on the reverse strand, counting down.
TATAGAGGCCCTTTAACTTCTTTTATTTGATTCAAAGGGAAAGGATATTAAAAGGGTGGTTAATGCTTTTCGAACAGTTGATCCTGTAATTTTTTCTGATGTTATTTTTTCTGATTTTATTACTAAGGAATTTAAAAAGGCGATAAATTTTTTTCTGAAAGTGAACTTAGGATCTAAAGAGTTACAAGAAGCTAAAAAAATATTAAAATCTAGAAAAAATAAAAAGAAAACTGGAATGTTTCCAGCTCAATCTTATCATCCGCAGAGAATTTTTTTGGAAAAATTCGGTTTTTCTTCCGAAAAAGAAGATCAAATAATGGATAAAAATGACTATTTTTTTTGGTTTTAATAAAATTAACAGAGTTATTGATTAAAAATCAATAACTCTGTTTTAAAATATTATACAAATTTGTTTTATTTGATAAATTTGTTAGAATAAAAATAGTTTTAGACAATTATAATAAAAAATGAAAAACAAAAAACAATTAAATAATATTTTGTGGCATAACATTTCTTCTAATGAAGCAGAGAGATTTTTAAATTCTGACAGAAGAAAAGGTATTAAAGAAAAAGAAGTTATTTCCAGAAGAGAACTTTACGGAGAAAATAAAATTAGTAAATCTAAAAAGTTTTCTTTGTTAAAGTTATTTTTAAATCAATTTAATAGTCCTTTAATATATATATTAGTAATAGCGACCATTGTAACTTTTGTAATGAAAGAATATTTAGATTCTTTGGTTATTTTTATTTCTGTTTTTGTAAATGCTATTTTTGGTTTTTTTGAAGAAATGAAGGTTTCTAAAGTTTTTAATAAATTGTCTTCAGTTCTGAAAACTACTGCTACTACAATAAGGGATGGTAAAAAGAAAGAAATTTTTCAAGAAGACTTAGTTATGGGGGATTTAGTATTATTAAAGGCCGGGGATAAAGTTCCAGCTGATGGAAGACTTGTTTACTCTGAAAATTTACAAATATCAGAAGCTGTTTTAACAGGAGAATCAAAAGCTTCACAAAAAAAAATAAGAAAAATTTCTAAAAACACTCAATTAGCTGATAGGGATAATATGGTTTATATGGGTGGTTTAGTTGAATCTGGAAAAGGGTTTTTTTTAGTAACTTCTGTTGGGAAAACAAGTGAAGTTGGCAATATTGCAGATATGTTAAGAGAGGTAAAAGAACTTAAAAGTCCTTTACAGAAAAAAATAGCAAAATTAGGGAAATTTATCGGTTTGACTATTTTAGTGTTAGTTGGAATTTTATTTTTAGGTGGAATTTTAAGAGGAGATAATCATTTAAAAACTTTTGAAGCAGCTATTGCTATTGCAGTTGGTGGTATTCCAGAATCTTTACCAATAGTGGTAACAGTTATTTTAGCAGTTGGAATGGAAAGATTGTTAAGAAAAAAAGGATTAGTTAGAAAAATGAATGCTGTTGAAACTTTAGGCTCAGCTTCGATTATTTGTCTAGATAAAACTAAAACTTTGACTCAAGGAAGAATGAAAGTGGAGAAATTAGAAAGTGATGATAAAAAAATGGCCATTAAAATTGGGGTAATTTGTAATGAAGCTTATGCTGAAAATCCAATGGAAAAACCAAAAAATTGGTCAATCAAGGGTTCTCCAACTGATAAGGCTTTATTTTTGATGGGAGAGAATAAAAATTTATTTAAAAATTCTTTTAAAGATGAATATAGAGAAATTATTAAATATTCTTTTGATTTTCATTATAAAATTCAAGCTAGTTTGATCAAAGAAAACGAAAAATTTTTTATTTATGTAACTGGAGCACCTGAAAAAGTTATTGAAAGATCTAAAAATAAAGACAGTTGGCATAAAAAATCCGAAAAATTAGCTGGAGAAGGACTTAGAGTAATAGCTTTAGCTTATCGGGAAATAAAAAATCCACCTAAAAATTCTAAAGATCTCTTAAAGGAATGTGAAAAATTAAAATTGATTGGAGTGGCTGGTTTCAAAGATCCCTTACGAGATGGAATAAGAAATGCTATTGAAAAGAGTCGAAGATCTGGAATAGAACCAATAATTATTACTGGTGATCAGAGTAAAACAGCCTTATTTATTGCACAAGAAGCTGGAATTCAAGTGGATGCTAATCAAGTCTTAAAAGGTTGTGATTTAGATAGAATGAGTGATAGTCAATTAAGAAAAACAGTTCATAATTTTAAGATATATGTTCGAGCAGAACCTAGACATAAAATCAGAATAGTTACTGCTTGGCAAAAAAATGATAGAGTCGTTGCGATGGTAGGAGATGGTGTAAATGATGCTCCAGCTATTAAACAAGCTGATATCGGAATTGCAGTAGGATCTGGGACAGAAATAGCTAAACAAGCTTCTGATTTAATTTTGTTAAATGATAGTTTTGATATTATTGTTGAAGCAGTAGCCGAGGGTCGAACAATTTTAAACAACTTAAGAAAATCTATAGCTTATGTGTTGAGTGATTCATTTGCTTCAATCATTGTTGTTGGAATGGCCAAGGTTGTTTTTGGTTGGCCTTTACCAATTTTACCAGCTCAAATTTTATGGAATAATTTAATAGAAGATACTTTTCCAACTATTGCTTATGCTTTTGAACCTCCAGAAAAAGGAATTATGAAAAAAAAACCTGGAGATTTTAAAAATGAATTGTTAACAAAAGAAATGAAGGTTTTAATATTTTTAGTTGGAGCAATAGAACAATTTATTATTCTTTTTATCTTTTGGATTTTATTTATAAAAATGAATTGGGATTTAGATTATGTTAGAACCTTGATGTTTGGTTTTTTTGCTTTAGATACTGGTTTTATTATTTATTCTTTTAAAGATTTGGATAAAAATATCTGGCAAATAGATTTGTTAAATAATCGCTGGCTTAATGTAGCGTCTGTATTTGTGATTTTAGCTTTTTTAGCAACAATTTATGTACCTTTTTTACAGTTATTAATCAAAACAGTTCCAATTGATTTTAAAGGTTGGATGATTTTAACGGGAGTTATCGTTTTGAATATTTTCTTAGTTGAGATTACTAAATATATTTTTATTGTTAAAAGAAGAAACAACAAAAGTTAAGGTTTATCAATAATTAATTATTCCAACTATTATTTTGTTGTTTTTATATTTGCCAATCTATAAACAAGTATACAAATTTTATTTGCTATTTTGGATATTTAGAGATTAAGATTTAAAAGATATCCCAAACATTTTATTGGATTTTATTAATAAAGGTTATTTGGTTTTAGGTTTACTGATAAATAGCTTTTTGCTTTCAAATTTTTTAATAAAAAAGAGAACGTCTATGTAGTACATGAATATCTTCAAAATACCAGATCTAATTAAAGAAATTCTATCTAAAAATTCAATATTAAAATTAGTAGTTATCTTTAAATTTTTATATTCAAATATTTTTTTTCTTAACTAAGATCACGTTTTTGTCTCCTTTTAAAATGTCAGTTTTTTTACCAGGAAAGTCGTGAATAGCATTCCAAATGATTTCATAGGAATAACGAAACTTTCTTCCTCGACGAGTTCCAGGATCATTAGTGATAAATTCTTCGGTGGAATCATCATAGCCAATTATAACTAAAGCATGATAGAGAGGTCCATCACCTCTGAAGTAGGGATTTTCTAGTTTTTGTCCAGCTGCTGGGATAATAAAAATATTATCTTTAGCTAATTCTGCTTTTAAAAAGTTAATTTTTTCTTTATAAATAGCATCAACGTCTTTATTTTCACCTTTAACTTCTTCTGTACTTTTTTCAATCAGTTCGACAACCTGATATTTATCACCGTAAAATTCTTCAGCCAACTCAACTATTTCTTTTGTATTTAAATCTTTATGAGAACCAAAATAATTTAATTGAAATTTAACCATTGACTGAATTTCATCTTCAGCCAAACTAATATCTATTTTTTTCTTATCTTTTAAATAATAATGGGTCATTATAATAGAAGCTTCTTCGCATGCTTCATCGTGGAGATTATTCCATTTTGCATAAGGGGCTTGGGAAGTAAAAGCTACTAAATTTATTTTATTTATTGGCAAGATTTTATTTTTTTGCGTTTCTTTTCCAGTAATTGACTTGTTTTTTTCTTGATTAGGCGTTAATTCGTTTTGATTTAATTCTGGATTGTTTGTAATTATCGGGATATTTTTAACTGGCTGAATTTTTAATTCAGATTTTTTGTTAATTTTTTCAAAAATAAAAATAATCAAAAATAGGATAATTAAGACTCCAAAAAAATATAAGTAAACTTTTTTCATAAAGATTGAGTAATTTTATTAAAAACAAATTCAATAAAACTTTTGAATGAAAAGCTCTTCTCATTAAATTATTTTTATTGTATCATGGACTTGTTTGGATGGAAGATGTTATCTTAAGTTATTAAGTGATATTGAAAATTATTAGAAGAGTTATTTTATCGGGAATCGTCTAATGGTAGGACAACAGGTTCTGATCCTGTCAGTTGGGG
>JAGYNP010000010.1 GCA_018399935.1 Candidatus Moraniibacteriota bacterium | reverse complement strand
CTTTTACAATGATTACTTTTAATGATATTATTTTATAAGAATTATAAAATATTTTTCATAAATTTAAAAAATAATTTTAAATATCGTGGATAAAAAATTCACTCATTTACATGTTCATACTCACTATAGCTTATTAGATGGACTAGGAAAAATTGACGATCTTTTAGAAAAAGCTAAAGAATACAAAATGAATTCTTTAGCCATTACTGATCATGGAACAATGTATGGAGTAATTGAATTTTATTTAAAAGCCAAAAAAGCTGGAATAAAACCAATTATTGGTTGCGAGTTTTATGTTGCACCTAATGGTCTTGAGAATAAGAAACCCCGAGTTGATGAAGATCGTTTTCATTTAATTTTACTAGCAGAAAATAATCAAGGCTATCAAAATTTAATGAAATTGACAACTGAAGCTCATTTAAAGGGTTTCTATTATAAACCACGAATTGATTTAAAAATACTAAAAAAATATTCCAAAGGTTTAATTGGTTGTAGTGGATGTGTTCAAGGAGAAATATCACAATTAGTTATTAACAATAAAATAAAAGAAGCTGAAAAAAAAGCCTTGGAATACCAAAGTATTTTAGGCAAAAATAATTACTTCTTAGAACTTCAGCATCTTCCTCAACTTGAAAAACAAGTTTTAGCCAATAAAGGATTAAAAAAGATAGCTAAAAAAACTAACATTCCATTAGTAGCCACAGCAGATGTTCACTATGTCAATAAAGACGATGGAGCTGTTCAAGATATTTTAATGTGTCTTCAAACTGGCAAAAAAGTAACTGACACAAACAGGTTTTCGATGAAAGAATTTCCACTTCATTTAAGAAGTAAAGAAGAAATGTATGAAGCCTTCAGTGATATACCCGAAGCACTAGAAAATACTCAAAAAATTGCCGATCGTTGTAAAGTCGAAATCGAATTTGATAATCATAAATTACCAAATTATGAAGTTCCTGAAAATCACACTCCTCAAACTTATTTAAAAAAACTTTGTGAAAAAGGCTTAAAAGAACGTTATGGTAAAAACATTAACGAAGTTCATAGAAAAAGACTGAAATATGAACTAAGTGTAATCGAAAAAATGGGGTTTGCTGGTTATTTTTTAATTGTTCAAGATTTCGTTGCTTGGGCTAAAGATAATGGGATTATTGTTGGACCAGGTCGAGGAAGTGCTGCTGGAAGTATTATTGCCTATTTAACTAGAATTACTAATCTAGATCCAATTGAGTTCAATTTATTATTTGAAAGATTTTTAAATCCAGACAGAATATCTTTACCTGATATCGATTTAGATTTTCCAGATGATCGACGAGATGATGTTTTGGAATATGTTCGAAATAAATTTGGTCGTGATCATGTAGCTCAAATTATTACCTTTGGAACTATGGCAGCTAAAGCAGCCATTCGAGACGCTGGAAGAGTTTTAGGCTTTGAATATGCTTATTGTGATAAATTATCAAAAATGGTCCCTGATTTTACTAAACTTCCTGATGCCTTAGAAAAATCAACCGAACTAAAAAATGAGTATCAAAAAAATGACGATGCTAAAACTATTTTAGATGCTGCTTTGAAATTGGAAGGCGTAGCTCGTCACGCCTCAGTTCATGCCTGTGGAGTAGTAATAACACCCGAACCAGTAGTTGAATATACTCCCTTACAATATATGGTTGGAAAAGAAGATCAAGGAGTAGTAACACAATACAACGCTTCTTCTAAATCTTCTTATATTGAAAAAATTGGTTTGGTTAAAATGGATTTTTTAGGATTAAAAAATCTAACCATTATTCAAAATGCTTTAAAGATAATTAAAAAAACCACTGGAGATATAATTGATATAGATAATTTATCAATAAAAGATAAGAAAACCTTCAAACTTCTTCAACGTGGTGATACAACAGGAGTTTTTCAGTTAGAGTCATCGGGAATGAAAAGATATTTAAAATTATTAAAACCAACTGTCTTTGAGGATATTATTGCAATAGTAGCTTTATACAGACCAGGACCAATGGAATGGATTCCCGATTTTATTGGTGGTAAACATGGTACGAAAAGAATTGAATACCTTCACCCAAAGCTTAAACCAATTTTAAAAAATACTTATGGAGTAGCCGTTTACCAAGAACAAGTAATGCAAATTGCTCGTGAATTAGCTGGTTTTACCCCTGGAGAAGCAGATATTTTACGGAAAGCTATGGGTAAAAAAATTCACGAAATGATCCAAGAACAAAAAAAGAAATTTATTGAAGGATGCGTTAAAAACAAAATTAACAGAACTTTAGCTGAAAAAGTTTTTTCATTCATTGAACCTTTTGCTGGCTATGGTTTTAATCGTAGTCATGCTGCTTGCTATGCTTTAATTGGTTATCAAACAGCTTTTTTAAAAGCTCATTATCCAACTCAATTTATGGCAGCTCTTTTAAACTCCGATAAAGATGATACTGATAGAATTGCTATTGAAATTGAAGAAGCTCGACAAATGGGAATTGAGGTTTTACCACCTGATGTTAATGAAAGTTTGCACGAATTTGCAGTGATAACAAACAATCTTGAAGAAATAGAAAAAATTAAAAAACGAGCTAATTCAAAAACAGAAACTTTACCAAAAATTAGATTTGGATTAGAAGCTATTAAAGGAGTCGGAAGTAAAATTGCAAACGAAATCATTAAAGAAAGAAAGAAAAATGGCCACTATAAAGATATAATTGACTTTATTGAAAGAATTGAATCCAGAGATATGAACAAAAAATCATTAGAGGCACTTGGAAAATCTGGAGCACTTGGAAATTTAATAGAAAGAAATAAATTATTAGAAAATGTAGAATTACTTTTAGGCTATGCTAAACAATACCACAAAACAGTAGCCTCTGGTCAAACTTCTCTTTTTGGTCTAACTAATGAAAACAATCAAAGTCAAACAGAAACCCCAAAAATAACTTTTACTGAAGTTAAACCAGCTTCTGATAGAATATTATTATCCTGGGAAAAAGAATTACTAGGATTATATGTTTCTGATCATCCTCTTAGAAACTATCAAGATTATTTTTCTGCTCATGCTACTCCTATTCGAAATCTTCACAGTGGTTTAATTAACCAAAGTATAGTTTTAGGAGGAATAATAACTAAAATTCATAAAATTTATACCCGTAGAAACAAATTAATGATGTTTAACACAATAGAAGATGGAATAGGAAAAATGGAAGTTTTAGTTTTCCCTAAAACATTAGAAGAAAATCCAGAAATATGGCAAGAAGAAAAAATAGTTTTAATCAAAGGCAAACTCTCCGATAAAGACGGTGAATACAAACTACTTTGCGAAGAAGTCAATCCAGTTGATAATGAAGAACTAAAAAAATTTAGAAAAGAAGGTAAAAAAACTAATTTTAGTATAGGTGGATTTAATAATGGATTTAACAACAATAGCAGTAATAACAGCAATAGTAATCAAGCCAATGTTGAAAAAATAAAAAATATAACCCTTCACTTAATTAAAACAAATGCTCAAAAAAACTTAAACTTAATTTATCAATTAATCAAAGACTCCGAAAAAGGCGACAGTAAAATATTTCTGACAACTGAAGGAGGAAGTAAAAAATTAGAATTACCTATAAAAATTAAATATAGCAAAAATTTAATCAAGAAATTTGAAAAAATTATTAACAAAGAAAATGTTAATGTTTTGTAATCTATTTAAAACCTTTTTTATTTTTCAATTCTAAAAGCTCTTCCTTCTACAATACCCTCCGCAATCTTAACTCTGGCTAAATATAAAATTCTTTGAAAAGTACTTTGAGAAACTTTCATTTCCAAAGCTGCTTGTTCTTGACTTAAATTATCATAATCTTTTAATTTAATTGCTTCTAATTCTTCTCTACTAATATTAACTTCTTTTAGTTGACACAAAGGAATACCCCGTGGCTTATAATAACAAACAGATGGCTTAAATCTCAATCTTCTTTTTAATCTCGGCCTTGACATTTTTTTTAATTTCTAATTATTAAGACAAAAAACTACCCAAAAAACAGAGTAGTTTTTTGATTTTATTAACATTATTTATCAATGTCAGATAATTCTCTATTCAACTCTTCTAATTCCTCTCTTTTAGATTCAACTTCTTTTTCTAAAATTTTCTTTCTTTCTTCATCTGTTGAATCTAAAACTCTCCTATTCCTTCCAAAAAAACCGCTCCTTTTTTGAGAAGAACCTCTACCAGCACAACGACCTAAACCTCTACCTGTCATTGGTCCCATTCCTTCTGGACCCGTCTGATCTCTTCTTGGCATAAATAACACCTCCCTTCTTTTTTCATATAAAAATTTAATTATTATTATTTTGAATATATACCCAATAAATAAAAAAGTCAACAAAAAAAAGAGACTCTTGACAACTATTTAATTAGTTTTATAATATTATTAGTTCTTATAACGATTGATATGTCCACCAAACATATATTTCAAAAATGAAATTCAAGATAAATTCTTGACTAAGTTATTAATAAGAAAGTTGTCTCCAAAATTTTCTATTAAAATAAAGGAGAAATCTAAGTGGAACCGCGGGATAAAAAAATTATTTATAAATATTATTTTTCCACTCTGACAGATAGAACAAATAAAAAAATTCGGAAAAATTACTATTTAAAACCTCGTCTTAGAAATTATTCATTGTTTAAATTTACTTTGAATTATTTTTAAGATGGGGTTTTTGTTTTAAAAAACTAATTTGATAATTTAATTTTAATAATATACTATTTTTTAATTATTTAATTTGATTCTATGCAAAATGATAAGAAAATTGAGAAGATTAATATTCTTCGTCACAGTACTGCTCATATTTTAGCAACAGCAGTTTTAAATTTTTTTCCAGAAGCTAAGTTCGCTATTGGTCCGGCTACTGACGATGGTTTTTATTATGACTTTGAACTTCCTAGAACTTTAATTCCAGAAGATTTAGCTTTGTTAGAAAAAGAAATGAAAAAAATTATTAAAGCCAACTTTCCTTTTGAAAAAAAAGCTATTTCCACCGAAAAAGCTTTAGAAAAATTTAGAAAACTAAACCAAACTTATAAAATAGAACTTATTGAAGACTTAATAAAAGAAGGAAAGAAAAAAGTTCTGGTTTATAAATCAGGAAATTTTATTGATCTTTGCAGCGGCCCACATCTCGAATCAACCGGTGAAGTAGATGCTCAAGCTTTTAAATTAATTTCTATTTCTGGAGCATATTGGAAAGGAAATGAAAAAAATCCAATGCTTCAAAGAATTTATGGAACGGTTTTTAATAATAAAAAAAATTTAAAAAAATATTTATTTAACTTAGAAGAAGCTAAAAAAAGAAATCATCAAATAATTGGAAAAAAATTAGAACTTTTTGCCAATATTTCAGAAATTGGACAGGGTCTTCCAGTTTGGTTACCAAAAGGTTATGCAATGAGAAGAGTTTTAGAAGATTATATGTTAAAAATGGAAAGAAGCTACGGATATGAACATATTTTAACTCCCCATATCAACAAGAAAAAGTTATTTGAAACTTCTGGCCATCTTGGATTTTACAATAAATCTATGTATTCCCCAATGAAAATTGATAATGAAATCTTTTACTTAAAACCAATGAACTGCCCTGCTACAATGCTGGTATACAAACTGAAACCAAAAAGCTATCGTGAAATGCCTATTAAAATGGGAGAATTTGGGACAGTTTATCGATATGAAAAATCCGGCGAACTTCATGGACTTCAAAGAGTCAGAGGTTTTACTCAAAATGATGCCCATATTTTTTGTACTTCGGATCAACTCAAAACTGAATTTATTGAAGTCTTAGAAATGCTTTTAAAATTCTACAAAGATCTCGGATTCAAAAACTACAAATTCCGACTTTCCCTCTCGGATAATGAAAAAGAAAAATATGTTGGAAAGAAAAAGGATTGGGAAAAAACTGAAAATATTATGCGAGAAGTTCTCGAAGAATCAAAAGTTGATTTCTACGAAGAAAAAGGTGAGGCTGCTTTTTATGGACCTAAAATCGATGTTCAGGCCATTAATGTATTTGGAAAAGAAGATTCAATTTCAACTATTCAAATAGATTTCAACTTACCAAAAAGATTTGATTTAAATTTCATCAATAAAGATGGAGAGAAAGAACGCCCTTTTGTAATTCATCGAGCTTTGATTGGATCTTTTGAAAGATTTTTTGCTTTCTTAATTGAATATTACGCTGGAAACTTCCCTCTTTGGATTGCTCCAATTCAAATCGGAATTCTACCAGTATCTGAAAAATTTGATAAGTATTCCAAAAAAGTTTTTGCCAAACTAAAAAAACAAGATTACCGAGTTAAATTATTTAATTCTGATGATTCACTCGGAAAAAGAATTGCTGAATCAACTAAATTAAAAATTCCTTATATTTTAATTGCAGGAAAAAAAGAAGAGAAAGATAATTTAGTAACAATTAGAAAAAGAAATAATAAAGAACAAAAAATTATAAAAATTGATGAATTCTTAGAATTAATTGAAAATGAAATTAAACTAAAAAAATAATTCTTTTAGAAATAGCAAGATATAAATAAAGTTTCCACTAAATATACAGATCAAAAATCAAAATATTTAAATCTGCCTACCAACAGGGAAATTAAAAACACAAAAACCTTTGACTTTTGAATTTTGAGATTTTTAATCTAAATATTAAGGTTTATCCCTTTTTCGTGTTCTTATTTTTTTATATCCTTTTTAAATTAATTAATTTATATTTTACATCTTATTCTTATTTACAATAAAAATATGAACTATTTTATCCGTACTTTCGGTTGCCAAATGAACTTTTCTGATTCAGAACGAATAGCAACTTTTATCGAAAAAAATAATTTCAAATCAACGTCTAAAATAAAACAGGCTAATTTAATAATTTTCAATACTTGCGGAATTCGACAAACAGCTGAAGACAGAGTTTATGGCCAAATCCATAATGTTTTCAAAAAAAATCCTGAGAAAGCCATTATAGTTACTGGTTGTTTAGTTTATCGCAAAAATTTTAGACAAAAATTAGAAAAAAAAGTTGATCTTTTTGTTTCAATTGAAAATTTTCCTCAAATTTTAGACTTTCTAAAAAAAAACAAAAAATTAAAATTATCGAATAACAATAAAACAAATAATTATAAAGATACTTATATAACCTCAACAGATCATTCTTATATATCAAAGAATTATAAAAGAAACAACTACCTTAAAATTAAACCTAAATATGAGAAAAAGACCTCGGCCTTAGTTCCTATTATGACTGGTTGTAATAATTTTTGTTCATATTGTATCGTTCCTTATGCTCGAGGTCGAGAATGGTCCAGATCTTTTAAGGATATTTTGAATGAAGTTCAATATCTCTCAAATAAAAAATATCAAAAAATTACTTTGTTAGGTCAAAATGTCAACTCGTTTAATGATAAAAAAATAACCTTTCCAAATTTATTGGACACTCTTGCTAAAAAATTTCCTTCAATTAAATTTAACTTTTTAACTTCTCACCCTAAAGACTATTCCGATAAACTAATTGAGGTTATCGCTAATAATAAAAATATTTCTCGAGAAATTCATCTTCCAATACAATCTGGAAGTGACAAAATACTTAAAGCCATGAACCGCCTCTACACTCAAAAACATTATTTAAATTTAATTAAAAAAACTCAGAAAAAAATTCCGAAAATTAAATTTTCTACTGATGTAATTGTTGGTTTCCCTGGAGAAACCGAAAAAGATTTTCAAGAAACTGTTAAAGTTTTCAAGTTAATTTCATTTTTCAAAGCCTATATCAATAAATATTCCCCTCGCCCTGGCACCACCTCTTTTAAACTTGAAAATGATGTAAGTTTGGAAGAAAAAAAGAAAAGAGAAAAAATTCTTAGAAAATATTTTTAGATCTAGAACGAAAAATTATGATTTAAGAATTAAGAAAAAGAGAAGCTAATACTTCTCTTTTTTATTTAAATGATAAGATTATCAATCTTCAAAGATTTATTTTAATTGAAATTTTCTCATGCAACTCTAATATTTTTCAAAGTTGCGGGAAGTAATATAACTTTAGTTTCCAATAACTTTCACCTGTCTCCTTGTTTTTTTCTTTAATTTTTCTAATTCTTCTACAAAACACTTCTTTTAAAAAATTGTGTTAAAAACCCAATAATTTTTATTCATTAGCCCAATTTCCGCTACCATCCACTGGACCAAAAGGGATCCGAAGAGAACACCTATTTATTTGGAAAGCTTCCCTAAATTCAGACTCTTTTTCTTTTGACAACCACATAAGATCCTCCCAAAACACCTGCCAATTAATTTTTCTTTCAATTATTCCATCTTCTTCAGTCATAAAACCCCCCTTATTATTTTCAAAGAAAATACCTCCGTTTACATTATTGCACAATTAACCTCATTTTTCAAATCAAAATTTTTCTAGATATGCTTTCAACCACTATCACTGCACCTGAAATTGGGCATTTGATTTTGGTTATTGTGTTAATAAATTAACACTACTATCTCTCCTTTAACTTTGCTCTTATTTTCTTCATAATATTTTTTAACTTCTCCAAATTCTCCACGAACAATTTCTTCAAACATTTTAGTTAATTCTCTTCCCAAAACAATCTCTTTAGAAACTCCTAGTTCTTCTTGTAATTCTTCAATAAGAGTTAGATTTTTCATTAATCGATAAGGGGATTCATAATATAAAACTGGATGATTATATACTAAAACTTCTCGAAAAAATTTTTCCCGGCCTTTTTTGTTAGGAGGAAAACCCAGAAAAGTAAACTTAGTGGTGTTGATTCCCGCAACAGAAATCAAAGTACTCACTGCGTTAACCCCAGGAATTGGAATAATTTTTATTTTATCACCAAAAAATTTCAAAGCCTTTTCTACTAAAATATTTCCTGGATCAGAAATCCCTGGAGTTCCAGCATCAGTCACCAAGGCTACTTGCTCAACCTCGCTCATTTGACTCAAAATTTTCTGGATTTGATTAGGGTGGGTTTGCTGATGATAAGCTTTCAGGGACTTTTTTATTTTATATTTATCCAACAACACTTTAGTTTTTCTGGTGTCTTCGCATAAAATAAAATCAGCTGATTTTAAAATTTTGACTGCCCGATAGGTAATGTCTTCCAAATTACCAATTGGAGTAGCAACTATATAAAATTTCATAATATTCAAATTTAACATTTAATATTCAGCACCCATTTAATAATCAATAATTGAGTGTTAACTGTTTAAATCACAAAAATATTTTTTCCTTATACCCACCCTTGTTTTACTTGTTCCAATCTAACTGAAAAAACTTTTGAATAACTATCTTTATCCATTGTAATTCCATAAAGAATATCAGCAATTCTCATCACTTCCCGGCTATGGGTAGCCAAAATAAATTGAGTTTTATTAGAGAGCTTTTTTAAGATCCGACTAAACTTATTAGCATTTGATTCGTCTAAATTGGCTTCAATTTCATCTAAAAAAGCAAAAGGTGGTGGATTATAAGAAATCAAAGCAAATAATAAGGCAATTGAAGTTAAAGTTCTTTCTCCTCCGGATAGCATGTTCAAATTATTAATTTTTTTACCTGGTGGATTAACTTTTATTTCCAAACCATAATTGAATTCTTTCTCATTTTCCTTATCTAAATCGTCATCTTCAAAAATATTTTTATTCTCGCCAACTAGTGAATTAATTTTGATTCTTTCTAGTTCAGCTGAACCTCCTTGAAACATTAGTTTAAAATAATCAGAAAATTCTTTACCTATAGCTTGAAAAGCTTTTTTCATTTTAATTTTAATAGTTTTTTCCATTTCAATTATTATTTCCTCCAATTCTCTTAAGGTTAATTTTAAATCTTTTGATTCTTTTTTCAAAAAATCATACTTTTCCTGAAGTTCCCGAGATTCCTCAACAACTGAATTATCAATCTCTTTGACCTGCTCCAATTGCCAATTGAATTTCTCAATTTCCATTTTCAAATCATCCAAATTTTTGTTACTAAAAATTTTCCGGAGATCATCAATTTTTCCATTAAAATTATTTTTAATATCTTCTAGAATATCCTTCTGCCCTTGTTTTAATTTGTTTTGCTCTAATTTTAAATGCTTTTTATATTTATCAGCTTTTTCAATTTCAAATTGTTCTCTTCTAATCTTGTCTTTTATTTCCAAATGAGACTCCTGTTTTTTTCTGTTTTCTTGATTAATTTTTTGAATTTGTTGATTTTTTTTAATAATTAATTTTTTACAATTTCCTATTTCATCAGCATTGACTTCAGCCTCTTTTTTTAATTTTTCTAAATCTTTTCTCAAAACCTTCTTTTTAGCATCAACCTCCTTGCCAGCTTTCTTTTTGACTGTTTTTCCTGCCTGAATTTCCACTAAAAGATTTCTGATTCTTGAAATTATTTTCTTACCAACTGGTTTTCCTTCTAATTTACTTAACTCTTCTTTAAAACTTTCCAATTTAGATAAAATATAAGTTCTATCCACTAAAACAACTTCTTCTTTGTCTAATTCTTTGATTTTCTCTACTAAAGATTTCAACTCAATTTCTTTTTTAAAACCAATCCGCTCTAGCTCATATCTATTATTTTCCAAATCCCTTTTTTCTTTTTCAATTTCTTCAATCTTTTTATTTTGTTTGTTAATACAATCGTTGCTAGTTTTTTCTAAATCAAATTGCAATTTATTAATCAATTCTTGATTAATTAATATTTGATTTTCAATTTTTTTCAATTCCAAATCATTTTTTTTCTGACTTTTTTCAATACCATTTAATTTGACCGCAAAATATTCTTTTCTTTTTTCAAATAATTTTTTTCGAATTTTTTGGCTTTTTTCTATTTTTCGAGCTTGAATTTTCAAAACTCTCAATTCTGGTTCTATTTCCCTCATTAAAGACTCAATCTTCTTAATATTTTCTTTAGTTTTTTTCATTCTTCGCAAACTTTTGATTTTCTTTAACTGAATATCCTTTACTCCAGCCGCATCCTCTAAAAAACTCATCCTCTCTAAAGGACTGGAAAGTAAAATTTTATCAGTCATCCCCTGATTAACAATAGTGTAATTTCCATGACCAATTCCAGCCTGAGAAAGAAGACTAATTAAATCAAACAATTTAACTTTGCTATTATTTATCAAGTAATTATTTTCGCCATCTCGATAAACTTTTCTAGTTATAACAACCTGATTATAGTCTATATCAAATTGTTTATTGGAATTATCAAAAAAAACTGAGACCTGTGCACATCCCAGCTTGGCTTTAGAAGAAGAACCCGCAAAGATAACATCTTCTTTTTTATTTCCTCGAAGATTTTTAATCGATTTTTCTCCAATCACCCAACGTAAAGCATCTGAAACATTAGACTTACCACTACCATTTGGTCCCACCACACAAGTGACTCCGTTTTTGGAGTCACCTTTTCCAGAAAAGTCTAAAATTGTTTTTTTAGCAAAGGATTTAAACCCGCTAATTTCGATTTTTTGTAAAAACACTAAAGTTAATTCAAAAGTTAAAAGTTAAAAGTTCAATTCAACTAAGCGAGACCTCTTAGATAATACAACAAGCAAATGGCAAAAATAAGAATTATAATCAATATCAATTCCAAATAAAGAAATACCCCAATATGAGAATCTTTCTCAATATTATTTCCACCCTTTTGCTTCTAACCCCTTCTCCGCCGCATTCCTCTGAGCTTCTTGTTTTGACTCACCCTCACCTTCGGCTACTTTTTTCTCTTTCAAAAAAACCGCTACTCGAAAATTCTTATCATGATCCGGTCCCCATTCTTTAACTAATTCATAATGAGGAGTAATCTGAACAATTTCTTGAGCTTTTTCTTGAAAATAACTCTTGGGATCTAAATAACTTTTATTCTTAAGAATTTTAGGCAATTTAACTACAATATATTTATTAATAAACTCATCAGCTTTTTTGAAACCTTGATCCAAATAGATAGCCCCAATCAAAGCTTCCATGGCATTGGCTAAAATATAATTTCTAGCTTTGCCAGTGTCCTTCTTCTCACCTCTAGACATCAATAAAAAATCATCTAGTTTAATCTCTTTAGCTATTATAGCCAACATCTCACCATTAACCAATGAAGCTCTCCAACTAGTCAAATCTCCTTCAGGATTTTCAAAATTTTCAAAAAGATACCTAGTTACTGAAAGTTCTAAAACTGCATCACCCAAAAATTCTAATCTTTCATTATGAGACAATTGATATTGCCGATTTTCATTTAAATAAGACCGATGAGTCAATGCCTCCTGTAGATATTTAAAATCATTAAAAGACAAATTGAGACTCTTAGCCAACTCCTTCAATCTTTGTTTTTCCATAAATATAAATTAATTTTTAAGGGACTGCTTTTAAAATCAAAACCAATCCTTAATTAATTTATTGTTTGAAAAAAATCCCCATGGAACTATTTACAAACAACAAACCTAGAGTAAACTTTACCCAAAAAACTGTTTAATACCTCACATCCAAATAAAACTTTTAAATTTCAAATATTGCCTGCCAACAGACAAAAAAACTAGTGAAAACTAAAAATAATCTTCGAATTTCAACTTTAAATATTTTAATAGATATGCAATTTTTCTAATTAAACGACCCTTAAAAGCATTTTAACACATTTAAAATAAAGTTTAAAATAGTTTTTTATTATAGACGAAACCCTATTAATATGCTAAATTTAATTTTTCAAAAGAAGTAACTTGAAAATTCACATAAGAAAAGGAGAATGCATAAATGAAAAAAATTTATGGTTTTTTGATAATAATACTACTTTCAGTATCTGTTAATTCTGTTTTTGGAAAGAATATTAAAACAGAAATAAACCCAAAGAAAAAAGGTTTGATAATTTACGAACAAATAGCTTTCCATTCTCTTCCTAATTATCTTTTAAATAAAAACCTAGACTCCTCTAAGATTTTAAAGATAATTAAAGAAAATGAAAGAAAAATCCTTATCAAAAAAATAAAACATAAAAAATTGAAATGGAGTCTTCCAATTAAAATTACCAATGAAACTTATAGTTTATTCGCTAACTACTCTAATGCTACCTGGAGTACTAAAGTGAAAAAATTTTTATTTAAACCGTCTGTTATAAGTTGGATAATAACCATTTTATTATTTATCGTTATTTTTTGTTTGTTTACTATTAGTTTAATTCATCAAATTAAAAATAAAGAAAAAAACCACAAGCACTTAATCTTTTTCTTTATTATTCTATATTGGGAAATTATCCTTTTCGGATTAATAATTCCTAAGATAGCATTATCAAAATTTTATTTTTTATTTTTTTCGAACACTTTAATCATTATGTTATTATGTTTAATTGGAACTTTTTGTTTTTTTCCTTACATTTATTTTGGATTAAAATCAAATAAAAATGTAAGCTCATCCTTATTTCTTATTTCAATTCTACCCATGACTATCCTTATTCAAATTATTTCAAAACTGCTTAATACTCCTGAACTGATAACTTTTATGATAGGAATAGCTTGCATTTTCTTTTTTGTAAACTTTATTGCTTATCTGATTTTAAACAATTTTGATTTAAATCAAAAACAATAATAACCAAACAATTTTTCTTTCTACTTATTAATAAAAGTAAATGGGAAAATTTATTGGTATGTTTTCTTGTGTTTAGTTTTAGAAAACTAATTTTTTTTATTTATTTTAATAATAGTAAAGTACATTTTTTTTATTTAAAACAATAAAGGAAGCTCTTTATGAAAAATTCAGAATTTCAAGAAGTTTTTTTTAAAATTAATTTAAATAGAATAGGATTAAAAGAAGATTTTTTTGGAAAAATTGTTATTAATAATAATATTTTTGATATTAATTTTTCTACTCCCTATTTAATTAAAAAAAATAAAACAATTAAAATTAAAGAAGTCAAAAAAATTTTTAATTCAGTTGATTTGGTGGTTATTGACAAAGAAAATAGAAAAATTAATCTTGATTTGAAAGAATTTCTTCTTTTTTATACAATTTTTTTAATTTCAATAAAAAATATTTACCAAGAAGTTAATTTTTTTGATCATTTTTATACAAGTTTCTCATTGTCCTTATCTAAAAGAGTGATAAAATTTCTAAATCAACCTAAATTTAACTGTGAAATATAGACACAAAAACCCCGACTTGAAACAAGTATCGGGGTTTTAAAAACTCAATTCATAAACATCCATCTAACTAAACCTCAAAATTTACTCTATCTTTAAACTCAGTTACTTTTCAATATTCCATTGTTAAACAGGATAAATATAACCGACTGACCTAGAATAGACTTCCATTTTATACTCTAACTTTAAACATTTTTCTATCTTTAAATTCTGCTGTCTTTCCAGTGTTCCATTGCTGGACGGGACGAATATAACCAACTGACCTAGAATAGACTTCCGTTTTAAAAAAGGCTTGAGTACATTCTCCGCACCTATAAACATTTTCTTCTTTCCAATATCCGACATTCTCATCTCCAACTTTTATTTCTTTCCCACAATCTTCACATTTTACTCCTTTTGGTATAGATTTTTTCATTTTTACTTGACCCGTTAGATACATTTTAAGCGAAGCTTGAAATGTTATCTAACTGGGTTTATTTTAATTTTTATTTTAATTTTTAGTTTTCGACTTTTATAGTTTTCTATAAACTACCTCCAGTAGTTTAAACTTTAAATTCTTTTCGATCTTCGAATTCTGCCGTCTTGCCAACATTCCATTGTTGTACTGGTCTAATATAACCAACTACTCTAGAATAAACTTCGCAAGACTGTTCAATTAAACATTTTGGACATTGCTTATGTTCCCCACTTAGATAACCATGAATTGGACAAATACTAAAAGTTGGAGAGATAGTAAAATAAGGCATTTCATATTCATTGGCTATTTTCCTCACAAAAGATTTTACTGTTTCTATATCTTGAATTTTTTCACCTAAAAAAGTATGAAAAACCGTGCCTCCAGTATATTTAGTTTGCAATTGATCTTGCAAGTCCATTGCCTCATAAGCATCTTCAGAAAAACCAACTGGCAATTGAGAAGAATTAGTATAATAAGGAGCTGATTGCTTTTTATCGGAATCATGATTAGCAAAAATTATTTTAGGAAATCTTTTTTTATCTTTAAGTGCTAATCGATAGCTAGTACCCTCAGCTGGAGTAGCTTCTAAATTGTACAAAGAACCTGTTTCTTTCTGAAATTCAACCATTTGTTCTCTTATATGCACCAAAATTTCTTCTGCCAATTTAACTCCTTTTTTAGAAGTAATATCTTTTCCTATTAAATTCAATAAAGATTCATTCATTCCAATTATTCCGATAGTAGAAAAATGATTTCCCCAATAAGAGCCTCTTCTTTTGAAGATATCCTTTAAATAAAATTTAGAGTAAGGATAAAGACCTCCTTGAGTAAAATTTTCAATACTTTTTCTTTTAATCTCTAAACTCTCTTTGGCTACTTTCATTAATTTATCCAATCGCTTCAAAAAATCTTTTTTATTTTTAGCTAAATAACCAATTCTTGGTAAATTAATAGTAACCACACCAATTGATCCAGTTAAAGGAGCTGCTCCGAACAAACCACCCATTCTCTTGTGCAATTCCCTATTATCTAATCTCAAACGACAACACATCGATCTAGCATCTTCTGGATCCATATCGGAATTAACAAAATTAGCAAAATATGGAATTCCATATTTAGCAGTCATTTGCCAAACTTTGTCCAATTTCTTATCATCCCAATTAAAATCCTTGGTAATATTATAGGTTGGAATTGGAAAAGTAAAAACTCTACCAGTTGCATCTCCTTCACTCATAACTTCCGCAAAAGCTTGATTAATCATATTCATTTCCTCTTGAAAATCTCCATAAGTTTCTTTTTGAGCTTTTCCACCAACAATCACATTTTGATCTTTAAACATCTTAGGACAATTTAAATCCATAGTAATATTAGTAAAAGGAGTTTGAAAACCGACTCTAGTTGGAACATTTAAATTAAAAACAAATTCTTGAATAGCCTGTTTAACAGCCTTATAATCCAATCCATCATATCTTACGAAAGGAGCCAACAAAGTATCAAAATTAGCTACCGCCTGAGCACCAGCCGTTTCTCCCTGTGTCGTATAAAAGAAATTTACTAATTGACCCAAAGCTGGTCTTAAATGTTTAGCTGGCTTACAAGAAATTTTACCTGAAACACCAGTAAATCCCTGAGTCATTAAATCTTGTAGATCCCAACCACAACAATAAGCCGCTATTTTATCTAGATCATGAATATGCAAGTCCCCTTCTTCATGAGCTTTTTTAATAGATTTTGGATAAACTCTTTCCACCCAATATTTACCACTAACAATTGAGGAAATATAATTATTCAAACCTTGCAAAGAATAAGCCATGTTAGAATTCTCCTTGACTTGCCAATCAATCTCACCTAGATATTGATCGACTAAATCCACCGCATCTTCCAAAGACTCTTCCGTACTTCTCATTTTAGTACGTTTATCTCGATAAATAATATAGGCTTTAGCAGTTTTTTCAAAATCTAATACCATTAAAACTTTTTCAATAGTATCCTGAACTTCTTCAATATTAGGAATGTATCCAGCTTTAGTATTTTTATTTAAAATTTGAACCGCTTTTTTAGTAACTTTTTCAGCTGCCTTTAAACTTCCTTCTCCAACCTCTCTAAATGCTTTATAAACAGCTTCTTTAATTTTATTTTTTTCAAAATTGACTATAGAACCATCACGTTTGATTATTTTTTCAATTAATTTTCTAGTCTGCTTTTTCTTTTTTATTGGCTGATTATCTTTTTTCTTTTTTTGATTTTTCATTTTTTTTAGATCCCCCGTTTAATTTTTATAGTAGAAAACTATTTACTAACACCTTTTCTACTATAAAATTATAATTTTTAGTAAAAAACTATGTTTGAAAGTAGTTTTCCTGGGAATGCTCCGGAACAAACCCTTATTCAAAATTTTTCTAAACATCCTTGTTGTTATAGTACTTTTAACAACAAAATTACATTTAAAAAAACAACCTTCCATTTTTTATTTTCCGATTTTTTTAAACTCTTTAATAAACCTTTCTCCACTTCCAAACGATTTAAAAACTGAAGCAAATCTCAAATAAGCCACTTCATCTTTCTTTTTTAATTTTTCCAAAATAGCCTTCCCAATTTTTTTAGAACTGATCTCTGATTCACCTTTTCGATTAATTTCTATTTCTATTTCATCAATTAATTGCTTTAAATTATCGCCCTTAATTCTTTTATTAGTAGCTCTTTTAATTCCCTCCTCCATTTTCTCTCTTTGATATGGCTCTTCCGTTTCATCTCTTTTAATAACAACTTTATTTAAAACCTCAACATGTTCATAAGTAGAAAACCGAGCCTTACATTTCTCACATTTTCTTCTTCTTCTGATTGTTCTATTTTCATTGGTATCTCTAGAATCCACTACTCTAGTTTCTGGATTACCACAAAATGGACATTTCATTTTTTTTCTTTATTTTAAACTAAAAGTTTTAAAAACACTATATGTTGTATATTTACAACCAACAACTCTACTAGTATAAATTTTATAAAAAACCCTGTCAAGAGAAAAAATGTTAAGTATAAAATAAAAAACTATCACTCATTTACACTCAAAAAATCAGGAAATAAATAAATTTTATATCCGAAGAGCATTAGCTTAATATTTGATACTTGATGTTGTGTAACTCAACTTATTCAATTAGAATAAACTTACTGGAAATTATATTTTAAGACTAAAAAATGATAAATTTTATCGGAGTAACTCCATTTTCCCCAGCCTTAATTCCAGAGATAAATAAAAAAAATTATTTATTAATTAAAAAAACTGTCTCTGGTTTAGAAAAATTAGCTCAAGAATTAGCTAATTCTAACCCTGAAACAATTATTTTTATCTCCCCAAAAGGCCCAATACGTTATGATAAATTTACTATAAATATTGAAAAAAACTTAAAAGGCAATTTCAATAAATTCGGTATTAAAGACCACGAAGATTATTATTACAATAGCAACTATCAACTAGCTAAAAAAATCTTGAAAGAACTCCGAAATCAAAATTTTCCAATAGAAGCTATTCAAGAAAATGAAATCGACTATGGAACATTAGTCCCTTTAACATTTTTTACTAAAAAATTTAAGAGAAGACCTAAAATCATCAATGTAACCTTTACTTCTTTAGATTATGAAACCCATTTAAAATTAGGAAAATTACTAAAAGAAATATTATCTGAAACTGAAGAAAATATCGCTTTCATAGTTAACGGTGATTTATCTCAACGTCTTTCTAAAAATTATAAAGAAAACTACTCTCCTTATGGAGCAAAATTTGATCATACTTTAATTAAATTATTAAAAAACTCTCAAACTGAAAAAATTCTTAAATTAAATCCTGATTTTTGCCAAGAAGCTGGTGAATTAGGTTTAAAATCAATTATTATCGCTCTAGGTTTAATCGAGAAAACTCATCACAAATTTTTTAATATTTCCTATGAAGCCCCTTTAGAAAGCGGATATTTAATAGGAAGATGGAAAAGGAGATAAAAAAACTTTAATTTTTAATTTTTAAACTTACTTGCTAGCAAATAGATAAATTACAAATTTCACTTTTTAAATCTACTATATCAAACATTTTAAATTTAGAAATTAAGATTTGTTTATAAAATTAAAAAAAATTAATCAAGTCTTTAAATATGAAGCATTACTACCAAATAATTCCTTTGACTCGAATTTCAATTAATAAAGAACCATTTTTTACCTATCAATATTCAAAAGAAATCCCTTTTGGTTCTTTGGTTTTAATTCCTTTTAGAAATAAAAAAATCAAAGGAATTGTTTTTAACAAACAGTCCAAACCAATTTTCCGAACTAGAAAAATATTAACAATTAAAACCCTTGAATTAATCAACAATAATCAACTCAATTTAGCTAAAAAAATTTCAGACTATTATTTCACTCCGTTGGGAATAGTTTTAAAATTTTTCACTTTCAATATCACCAAAAAAATTCCTCCCTTAAAAATTGAAAAAAATAAAAAAGATCTTCCAATAGAATTAACTCCTTCCCAAACTAAAATACTTAAAAAAATATTAGCTACTCACTTTTCAAAAAAACACTTAATTTTTGGACCAGCTTCTTCTGGAAAAACTGAGATTGCTATGAATTTAGTAGATAGCTCTTTAAAGAAAAAACAACAATCTTTAATCATCTTACCTGAAATTTTTTTGTCTTACCAAGAAATTCATCGCTATAAAAAAAGATTCTTTAAAAAAAAAGTTGAGCTACTTCATTCTCAATTAAAGCCTTCTGAAATTTCTAGTATTTGGAAAAATTTAAAATCTGGTCAGATTGATATATTGATTACTACTAAAACTGGCTGTTTTATGCCTTTTAAAAATTTAGGTACCATTATTATTGATGAAGAACAAGATATTTCCCATAAAAATTGGGACAAAAATCCAAAATATCACGTTGAAAAAGTAGCATATTGGTTGGCACAACAGCACAAAGCTAAAATTATTTTTTTGTCAGCTACTCCATCGATTAAAAATTATTGGGAAGCCAAAAACAATAAAAATAATTGGAAACTTTCAAAAATTCCTGTTTTAAAAACCAAGAAAATTAAAGTTTTAAATCCAACTATTAATATTTTAAATTTATGGGAAAAATCTTACCAGAAAACTGGTGATATTTTAATTTCAAAAGATTTAATGACAGATTTAAAAAAAACTTATCAAGATAAAAAAATTTCAATTATCTTAGTGCCCTACCACGGTAAAAGTCAAGCAGTCTTTTGTGAAAATTGTAAAACTTCTCTAAAATGCCCTAGATGTCGAACTTCTTTAGTAAATATCAAAGATCAATATCAATGTCTTCACTGTAATTACAAAATATCTAATTTAAGTAATTGCCCAAATTGCAAAAGTTATAAATTAAAGAATATCGGCTTTGGTACCGAATCAGTAACCGCCGAAATTAAAAAGTTATTTCCAAAAAGTAAAACTACCCTAATAACTAAAAGTAACTTTGAAAAAAATGAGACTCGCAAAAAATTATTTAAAGATATCCAAAAAAATAAAATAAATTTTTTAATTGGCAATCAAACTATCGCTAAAGGCTTTGATTTTCCCAACGTTGGTTTAGTCGCTGTTTTAAATGCCCAAAGATGGACTGGAAAAGCCGACTACAAATTTGACGAAAGATGGTTAGGTGGATTTTTCCAAATTGGAGGTCGAATTAATCGACCTCACAGCGACCAAAAAGGTATTTTTTACGTTCAAACTTTCAAATCTAATTTAGCAATTCTGAAAAATTTAAAGAAATGGAACTGGGAAAATTTCGCTAAAACTGAACTTGAAAATCGACAAACTTTGAAATACCCGCCTTTCTATAAACTTTACCGACTAACTTTCAAAGATACCAATCAAGAAAAAGTTGAAAAAACAGTTAATAAGGTATATAATCAACTACAGGAATATTTTAAAGAAAAAGATTTAAAAATATTTCAACCTTTCTATAGTTTTGTTAAGAAAAAAGGTATTTTTTGGAATAAACATATTTTAATAAAAGTTAAGTTTAAAAAAAATATTCCAGAATTAGAGAAAAAATTAAGAAAAATTTCCGTTTCCTGGAGCATCGATCCTGATCCAGAAAATGTTTTTTAAAAAGATAAAATTTATTTTATGAAAATAGTAGAATACCCTAATGAAATTCTAAGAAAAATTTCTGAGGAAATTAAAGACCCTACTAGTGTTGAAATTAAACAACTTATTCTTGATATGATTCAAACTCTTAGATCAAACAACGGTTTAGGTTTAGCTGCTCCTCAAATTGGAAAAAATTTAAGAATTTGTATCATTGAAATTGAAAATGAACTTTTTGTTCTAATTAATCCGGAAATCAAAACTCTATCCAAAGAAAAAATTCCCTCCGAAGAAGGATGTCTTTCTATACCTAATAAATTCTTAAATATTCAACGTCATAAAAGGGTCAAAGTAAAAGCTACTGATTTAAATGGAAAAAAACAAATCATACGAGCCCGAGGACTTTTGGCCCGTGCTATTCAACACGAAATTGATCACTTAAATGGAGTATTAATCGTTGATAGGGTAAATGAAAATAGATAAAATATCATTTTTATTATCCCTTAATAACAATTAAAAATATGAAACTAAAAGATGCTCGAGTTATTTTTATGGGAACTTCTTTTTTTGCTAAAGAAATTCTCAATAATTTACTAACTCAAAAAATTAAAATTGATCTAGTAGTGACTCAACCCGATAAACTAGCTGGAAGAAAAAAGGAACCTCAACCATCAGCCGTTAAAATTTTAGCTAAAAAAGAAAAATTAAAATTGACTCAGTTTAAAAAATTAAATCAAAAAACTTTAGATAAAATAAAAAAAATAAAACCAAATTTAGTTATCGTAGCTTCATATGGAATGATAATTCCAGCTGATTTTATTGAAAAAGTTCCTTATGGTTTTATAAATATTCACACTTCTCTTTTACCAAAACTAAGAGGAGCCTCACCAATTCAAACCGCTTTATCACAAGGACTAAAAAAAACTGGTGTAACAATAATGAAAATCAATCCCAAATTAGATGCTGGTGATATTATTAATCAAGAAGAAACCTCGATTAATCCCAATGATACTCAGCCTACTTTAGAAAGAAAATTAATCAAGATCACTAATAAAATTTTAGTCAAGACTCTTGATAGTTACTTAAATAAAAAAATCACCCCTCAACCTCAAAATAATTCACAAGCTACTTTTACTAAAATTATCAAAAAGAAAGATGGGCAAATAAACTGGAATTCTCAAGCTGAAAATATTTACAATAAATTTAGAGCTTATTATCAATGGCCTCAAATTTACACTTTTTGGAACAGAAATAAAAATTTAACAAAAATCACTTTGACTGAAATTGATTGGCAAAAAGAAAATGCTTTTGAAAATAAAAAAATAGGAAAAATCTATAAGGATAAAAACAAAATCCTAGTCAAAACCAAAACTGGATCAGTTGTTTTAAAAAAAATTAAAATGGAAGGAAAAAGGGAAACCCCAATTGAAAATTTTTTAAACGGTTATCCAGATTTATTAGGAAGTTATTTTCAATCATAGTCTTGTTTATCTCACCAAATTCACTTTTTTATAATTTTAACAAAAAATCCAAACAAACAAGTTTGAAAAAATTTAACCAAAACTAGAAAATCCGAATCAATGCTTCATATCATTTAGAAAATATACAACAAATCTTAAATAAAATTAATAATAAAAAGAATTACCAAGAACAGTCTCCTATTTTACAATAATCTTATTAAAATAAAAAAATAAAGAAAATAAATGAAAAAAGAAAATTATTCTATTTTAACAGCTTTAATTATAACCATAGCTTTACTAATACTTGTTATTCTTATATTTTTTACTATTAGAAAAAACTCTAAGGATAATGATACCTTGAGAATTAAAGAAGAAAAAATCGAGGAAATGAATTACGACATAACCTACACTAAACCTCAAGAAATTTTTAAAGCCATTAGAATAAATGAATTTCTAATTATTGATATCCGAAATAATCAAAATTTTAGTGATCATCACATAGAATCATCTATCAACATTCCTTTAGAAAATTTAACCCCTGATCATCCTAGTTTAGAAAAAGATAAAACTTTATTAATAGTTGAAACAAAAGAAAGTAATAAAGGTAAAAAAATTACTGACCAATTAAAAAAGGTTGGTTTTAAGGTCAATTACCTTCAAGGCGGTTTATATAATTATTTAGACTCTGGTTATAATTTAATTTCTTATGGAGACGTTACTTCGTCTGAAGACAGAGCTAAAGTTAATCCTATTGAATTAACAAATTTAGGAAATCGCCTTAATCAGGGAGAACGTTTTATTTATCTAGATGTTAGAATTAAAAATGACTTTGAAAAAGACCATTTTAATAATGCTATCAATATTCCCTTAGAAAATTTAGAAAAAGACAGAAAAGACATTCCGACTGGAAAACTTTTAATTATTGATGAAAATCCCAATCGCAGTTTTCAGGCCGCAGTTCGACTCAATGATATGAATATTTTAGGAACTTATTACCTAATCAATTCCTACACTGAATTCAAAAAAACCATCAAAGACCAAACTCTTCTTTAAATTTAAATCAGTATTTAAATCAGTATTTAAATACTGATTTATTTTTATTTCTTTCCAACAAGCATTCGCTGAAAATATTTAAACTAAAAAATTATTTTTACCAATAAAAAATTAAAAAATCAAATGTTAAGAAACTTATTGACCTAATCGTTTTTAATTGGTATTATAAGTATCGTTACAGTGGAATTACTTTTATGGGGTTGGTCCGGTGGCCGAGTGGTTAGGCAAAGGTCTGCAAAACCTTGTACAGCGGTTCAATTCCGCTCCGGACCTCAGAAATTCGTTAGAAATTCTGATAGACTGACGATGTTTAAATAATTGAGAACAATTTGAGAAAAAATTAAAATGACAAGCAAGATGTGCTTAATCGCACAATGAGTGAGTTATTTTAATTTTGATAAAAAAGTGTTCCGGATATTGAAACCTTAACAAAATAGCCTGGGTGGTGGAACTGGTAGACACGAGGGACTTAAAATCCCTTAAGATTTATCTTGTGCGGGTTCAAGTCCCGCCCCAGGCACACTATAGCTTTTTGATTAGAAGTTCTTTTATAGATGCAGGAATCGTAAAATTTCACAAGATTTTAAAATTTCGTAACGAATTTATACTAATTTAAAGTTCGTAAAAAATATTATTGGAGGCGTGGCTGAGCGGTCGAAAGCAACGGTCTTGAAAACCGTAGTCTGTTAACGCGGACCAGGGGTTCGAATCCTCTCGCCTCCGCATTATCTCAAAATTGGTCTTATTTGGCTCATTAGCTATCAACTGGAATTCTGGTTTGAAGCTAACTGTAGCCAATTCTCGATTTTGAACAGTAGCGTTCCAAAGTAAAATTTGGAGCGTTTTTGTTTTTCCTTCTTTTTGGGCTTGTAAAAATTCTTTTTTCGCATAACAAGCCTTTAAAAAGAGTTTTTTTGTCCGTTCCAAAGTAGCACCATCTCTAATTGTTTTATTCTTGATTTTATCAATTTGAAGTTTCAGTTCCGCTTTTTCTTTTTGCAAAAGTTGTTCTTTTTGCTTGTAGGCGTCTTTGGAAATAATTTCTGAGCAGTAACCCTCTAAAAGTCTTTCTTGCTTGATATCAACCTGTTTTAATTGATTCAGGAGAGTTTTTTTAATATCTTCTTTGTAATTTCTATTTAAATCCATTTTTTCCTTAGCTGATTGATAAAGAATTTCAATCATTTCAGAATTCATTTTTAATTTATTCAAAGAATTAGCTAAAATCTTTTCAATTAATTCTTCTCTTAAATATTTTTTGTGTTCATCACAATTTCTTTTTCCATTGGTGCAATAATAATAGTTGTAGCCCTTTTTGGTAGTAGCAGTTAAAAGACAA
Source organism: Candidatus Moraniibacteriota bacterium (assembly GCA_018399935.1). Classification (GTDB taxonomy): domain Bacteria; phylum Patescibacteriota; class Minisyncoccia; order Moranbacterales; family DUUL01; genus UBA2773. Next base: position 522 of record JAGYNP010000010.1, on the reverse strand, counting down.
CCGCATTTTTCACAATACAACAATCCTCGATAAGTGAAAAAATGTTTTTTTCTTCTGGTTTGACTTTTGCCTTGAAGAACTAATTGAACTTTATCAAAAACCTCTTTAGGGATAATCGGTTTATGGATTCCTTGATAATAATTTTCTTTATTTAACATTAATCCATAATAAAAAGTGTTGGTAAGGATCTTGTAAATACTACTTTTATAATATCTTCCACCACCTTTTGACCTAAAACCTTCTTCAAACAAAAGATCAGTTAGTTCTTTTAGGCTATGCCCTCCTTTTGAATATAAAATAAAAGCTTTTTTAATATATTTTGCTTTTTCTTTATCAATTACAATTTCTTTATTCTCGTTTTTATAACCAACTGGAGCGCCACTTGGCCAAATTCCTTTTTCTAATTTTGATTTAATTCCTCTTCTGACATTTTTGCTTAAATCTCTAATGTATTGATTAGCCATTCCTAACTCAACAGATGAAATTAATACATTATCATCAGAAAGATAAATTCTATCAGAA
>JAGYNP010000009.1 GCA_018399935.1 Candidatus Moraniibacteriota bacterium | reverse complement strand
TATTAATATTATTTTTTTATAAAAAATTTATCATTAACAAAGAACAAATGAATAATTATAATAATTTTGATTTATCTAGATTTATGGGAAATTTAAAGAAAGGAGGAGTTTTTTTAATTGTCTTGATTTTACTTATAATTTTATTACCATTGTCAATTGTGATTGTTGAGGCTGGAGAAATTGGAGTTTATTCTTTATTTGGAAAAGTTAAAGACCAAGAATTGGATTCTGGTTTTCATTTAAAAAATCCGTTTGCCAAAGTCACTAAACTTTCGATTAGAACTCAAGAATATACTATGAGTGGAATTGAACAAGAAGGAAAAGTTCAAAGGATGGATGCCATTAAAGCTTTAACTAAAGAAGGGTTGGATGTTAGTTTGGATATAACTGTTTTGTATCGATTAAATCAAGAACAAGCTGATGAAGTTTATCGAGAAGTTGGTTTGGATTATGAAAATAAAATTCTTCGACCGATTATTAGAAGTTCTATTAGAGAAATTATTGCTCAATATGATGCCAAAGTAATTTATTCAGAAAAAAGGGCTGAAATAGGAGAAAAAATATTTGAAAAAATGGAAAGTTACCTGGTTGATAGAGGTTTTGTAGTTGAGGATTTATTGATTAGAAATGTGGTTTTACCAATTGATTTACAAAAATCAATTGAACAAAAGTTACAAGCTGAACAAGAAGCTGAAAAAATGGAATTTGTTTTAGATAAAGAACGAAAAGAAAGGGAGAGAAAAGTTATTGAAGCCGAAGGACAAAGAGAATCTCAAGAAATAATTAATAGAAGTTTAACTCCAACTTATTTAAACTATCTCTATATTAAGAATCTAGAAAATAGAGAAGGAACTATTTATGTTCCAATTGGTGAAAATGGAATGCCTTTGTTCAAGAATGTTCAGTAGAAATAGAAAAAATATTTGATTCGTTTTTTCAATTAAAAAGGTTTACAAAAATATTTTTATGTGTTATAGTCTTCTTTGCAGTTTTAAAAATATTTTATGTTCTTTAACTTTAAAAGGGAGGTTGATTAGTGAAAATAAATGAAGTTAGAATTTTAATAGCAGGTAAACCAACTTATTCTGCTAGTGATTTATCGATATCTATTTTTGATTTTTTTTCAAAAAATAAAATCAATTTTAGAATTAAGCATGCTTTTAACACAACTGAAATTTTTCAATCAATGGAAAAAGAATGGGATTTAGTTTTAGTAGATAAAAATTTAAAAGTAGCTAATTCTATCGTAGAAGCTTTTTTTGTTTTTTAAAAATTATCAATTTATTTGGTTATTATTTTTTGATTCTATTAAAAAAAATCAAGAATTTAATAAAAAAATTGAGGAAAGGATTTTTAGATTGATAAAAGAGGAGGTTTTTTATGGTTAAAATACTTATTGTAGAAGATCAAGAATCTATGAGAGATCTTTTGTCTATTTTTTTAACTAATAATTGTGGTTACTACTGTTTTTTAGCTGAAAATGGAAAACAAGGTTTAAAACTTTTTCAAAAAGAACTTCCTAGTTTAATTATTACTGATATTGAAATGCCAGTAATGAACGGAAAAGAAATGATAAGAAAAATTAGAAGGCTAAGTTTCCAAGTCCCAGTAATTTTTATGTCAAGTATTAAAGAAAATTTTAAGGGCTTAGAAAATGTTGAAAATTGTGATTTTATTGAAAAAATTTCAAGTCTTAAAGAGTTTTCTCAGAAAATCGAGAAGCTACTATCATAATTTTCAACTCAAAAAGGTTCTGCGTAAAATTGTAGGACCTTTTTCTTTTGATTTAATTTATGTTATTCTTTTGAAAGTAATTTAGCTAAAATAAATATTGAATGAGTTTAATAATCCAAAAACTAAAAGAATGGCGGGATGAATTGGCTCGCAAATATAATAAACCAGTTTATTATATTTTAACCAATAAAAATTTGGAGGATGCTTTAAATTTAAATCCTAAAAATCCTCAAGAATTGAAGACTTTGATTGGCTGGGGTCCTAGGAAAGTTGAAAAATATGGAGAGGATGTTTTGAGAATTATTAGAGGAGCCGAAGAAACGGAGGATGAAAATTTATTTACTGAAAATCAAAAAGACGAGACAATTTTGTCAGTGGTGCAATATATAAATTTTATTAATTTAACTATTCAGCAATTTGGTGAAATCAAAGTTACTGGAGAGATTAATGATTTGAGCGGAGTCAATCGAGGCTTGGCTTTTTTTGATCTAAAAGACACAAAAGACAAAGATTCCACCATGCAATGTGTGGTTTTTAGAAACAATTTTCAATATTTGAGTCATTTATTGGAAGATGGGTTGGAAGTGATTGTTTATGGCTTGCCTTCAATTTATCCTAAAAACGGAAATTTCAAATTTGTAGTTACTCGGATTGAGCCAGTGGGGGAGGGCAGTTATAAAAAAGCTTTGGAAGTTTTGAAAAAGAAATTAATTGAAAAGGGCTATTTTTCAGAAGAAAGAAAAAGAGCTTTGCCCGAAGTTATTAAAAAAATAGGTCTAATAACTTCCAATAATGGAGCTGCTATTTATGACTTTAAGAAAAATTTGGAAGAATTTGGTTTTGAAGTTTTTTTGAAAAATGTTTATGTAGAAGGTGATCAAGCTGAAGCTTCAATTATCCAGGCTATTAAAATTTTTAACAAACAAGTTCAACCAATGGATATTTTAGTCTTGATTAGAGGGGGCGGCAGTTGGGAGAGTTTAAAAACTTTTAATAGTGAAAAAGTTGTCGAAGCGGTTATTTCTTCAAAAATCCCAATTATTACTGGAATAGGTCATGAAAATGATGAAACTTTTGTTGGTTTAAGTTCTGATTTCAATTGTTCAACTCCTTCCATAACAGCTACTTATTTGAGTCAATCAAGAAAAGAAATTTTAGATAAATGTCTTCAATTGAATAAAGACCTTCAATTAGTTCAAAAAGATTTTTTTAATAGTTATAAAAATAAAATAATTAATTATTTAAATAAACTTAGTTTT
>JAGYNP010000008.1 GCA_018399935.1 Candidatus Moraniibacteriota bacterium | reverse complement strand
AGATTTAAATATATTAAATTTATATAATATTATGAATAATTTAAATTTTAATAACAATTCAAAAAGAATTAAAAGACAACCGCTCCAAAGAAGTTGGAAATTTTGGTTGGTTTTTTGGTCAATTTCAATTTCTTTTTTATTTGGTTGGTTTATTTTTTGGGAATATAAAAATTCTGATTGGATCAGGTTGGCTAATATTTTAAGTCCTGTTTTAAAGATCGCTCCAATTGAGGATAAGCAGAAAGAAGAACTTCAATCGATATTTAAAATAGCTAATTTATTAAAAGAAACTCAAGAAATTCAAACTTTTTTGATTTTGTTTCAAAATAATATGGAACTGCGACCCGGAGGTGGGTATATTGGATCTTTTGGTATTTTAAAACTTAAAAAAGGTCAGGTCATTGAAATAGATGTTCATGACACCAACGTCTTTGATAGTCGTTCCTCAACTGAAGTGATTCCTCCTTATCCAATGGGTGAAACTTTAGCTATTAAGCATTGGGAAATGAGAGATAGTAACTGGTTTCCCGATTTTCCGACCAATGCTAAAAAAGCTATTGAGTTCTATCAATATCAAGGAGGTAGTGAAAATTTTAATGGGGTAATAGCAGTTTCTACGGAGCTTTTGAATTCTTTTTTGGAATTCACCGGACCAGTATCTTTGAATGGCTATCCAGGAGAATATAATAATAAAAATGCTATTACCAAATTGGAATATCAGGTAGAGAAAGGTTACAAAGAACAAAATATAGAAAAAGGTAAAAGAAAATATGTAATGAAATATTTAGCTAAAGAGATTTTAAGAAAAGTTCAAAATTTGAATTTGACCGAAAAGAAGAATCTTTTATTGCGCTTGGAAGATCATTTAGATCAAAAAGATATTATGTTAAATTTCTCTAACCCCAAAATTCAAGATGAAATTGTTAAGATGGATTGGGATGGAGAGGTGATAGAAGATGCTCCTAAAGACTATTTGATGATAGTAGATGCTAATTTAGCTTCTTACAAAACTGATCCCCATATTATTAGGATGTTTAAATATCAGGTTGATTTTAGACCTGAAAAACCTTTGGCTAAATTAGAAGTAACTTACACTAACAGTGCTAAGGTTAAAGATTGGATGACTAATGATTATCAAAGTTTTCTAAGAATTTATACTCCAATTGAAAGTTGGTTATTAGAATCCAATAATCATCACCCTGTTAAATTTACTGAAGAATTTAACAAAAAAACTTTTGGAACTTTAGTTCAAATTCCAATTAATCAAACTAAAACTTATTGGTTTGAATATCAATTACCGGAAAGAATATCTTTTGAAGATTATAATTTAATTATTCAAAAACAATCTGGTATTAATGAAATTAAAGGTGAAATAAAATTTATTAATAAAAATGGTCAAGTTTGGTCAAAAACTATAGCTAGCAAAGAAGATTGGGCTTTGAAATAAAAGCTGTTTAAAGAATTTAGACTAAAAATCAAACTTTTTATAGTTTGTTTTCTGAATGAGTCCAATAATTTATGTCTTAAATTTAATAAAAAAAATAGAGTTTGAAATAAGAACTATTAAATTTATCCTTTTTTTAAAAACCAATTCTTTGTGAATTGGTTTTTAGCTTGAAAGAAGACTTCTTAAATGATAGTATTAGGATAAATAATAATTAATAAAATTTAAGAATGAAAGTCAAGGAAATTTTTGATTTAAGCATAAAGAAGGGAATAGAGAATGATTTCAGAACTAAAAAAGAAATCAATGAATTTTTAAAGAGAAAAAAAGATAATTTTGAAGAACTTCCCAAAGATGAAAGACAATATTTTGACAAAAAAGAATTAGTTAATCCCTATGCTGATTCTGCCATTCATCATGATAATAAAAAAGAAATTAAAAAAGTTTTAGCCGGAATTGATGTAACAATTGGGGGACTTCTTCTAGCAAAAGAATTGGGAATTGACTTAATAATTAATCACCATCCAATTGGTAAAGCTCTAAGTAAATTAGATGATGTAATGAGCTTGCAAGTTGATGCTTATGAAAAATTTGGAGTGCCTGTTACTATCGCTGAAAAATTAACCCATAAAAGAATCTCGGAGGTTTCTAGGGGGATTAATCCTGCTAATCATTATAGTATCGTAGATGCTGCTAAATTGTTAAATATAAATTTAATTAATATTCACACTCCTGCCGATAACTGTGTGGCTCAATTAATCACAAAGGCTGTTCAAAGTGCTAAACCTCGATATGTAAAAGATATTATTAAAACTTTAATGAAAATACCAGAATATCAAGAAGCTAAAAGAAGAACGGTCGGTCCAGTTCTATTTGCAGGAACACCTCAAAGTCGTTGTGGTAAAATAGTAGTTTCGGAAATGACAGGAGGAACAGAAGGTTCGAAAGAAATTTATCAGGCTATGGCCAATGTTGGAATTGGAACAATAATAGGAATGCATCAAAGTGAAAATCATCGAAAAAGCGCAGAGAAAGCAAATATTAACGTAGTAGTAGCTGGTCATATATCTTCTGATTCAATCGGAATGAATATTGTTCTTGACGAGTTAGAAAAAAGGAATATTGAAATAATTCCTTTTGGAGGCTTAACTAGATTTTCAAGAAACAAATAAAAGTTACGAGGTAAGAATTATTAATTACGAGGTGAGAATTTTATTATTTTGAAAATCAAAATTTTTATTGTGTAAGCATTTTTTACTTCTCACTTTTTATTCCTTGTTTCTTATCAAATCCTTTTATTAATTTTTAAAAAGAATAAACTAAAAAATAATGAAATACATTAAAAGAATTCTCAAAAATGGAACTCGAGTAATATTGGCTCCTAGTAAAGGAACGGAAACTGTAACAGTTCAAATTTTAGTAGAAGCTGGCTCTAAATATGAAACTATTGAAAATAACGGAATTTCTCATTTTTTAGAACATATGATGTTTAAGGGAACAGAAAAAAGATCTAATGCTAAAATAATAGCCGAAGAACTTGATGGAGTGGGTGGAGAATACAATGCTTTCACCGGAAAAGAGCAAACTGGTTATTGGGTAAAAGTTCCTAAAAAACATTTTAAAATGGCGTTAGACTTGGTTGGCGATATTTATCTTAATTCTAAATTTGAACAAAAAGAAATAGATAAAGAAAAAGGGGTTATACTTCAAGAAATGGCTATGTATAAAGATATGCCAATGCGATATGTATGGGATTTATTTGAAAATTTATTTTATGGTAATCAACCAGCTGGTTGGAACATTATAGGTACAACTAATAATATTAATCATTTTAAAAGAAAAGATTTTATTAATTATTTAAATAATTTTTATATCCCACAATCAACAGTAATAACCATTGTTGGTAATTTTAATCAAAAAAACGCTTTAGAAAAAATTGAAAATACTTTTGAAAAGATAGAAAAAAGAGAAAAAATTAAAAAAATAGCAACTGTTCACAATCAAAAAAACCCCCGATTAAAACTTGAAAACAAAAAAACTGATCAAACACATTTAATATTAGGAGTTAAATCAGTTGATATGTTTGATGAAAATCGACATGTTACTACATTATTGGCCACTATTTTAGGAGGTGGAATGAGTAGTCGAATGTTTGAAGAATTGAGAGAGAAGAGAGGTTTAACATATTATGTTTCTTCAGGTTCTGATCAATACACTGATTCAGGTTATTTTTTTGCCAATGCTGGAGTCGAACATAAAAATTTAGAAAAAACTATTAAATTAATCTTAAAAGAATTTAAAAAAGTTATTGATAAAAAAATCCCTGAAAAAGAAATTATTAAGGCTAAAGAATACATTAAAGGAACTACTACTATGTCATTGGAATCCTCTTCAGCCATAGCTTCTTTTTTAGGAAACCAAGAATTATTTAGAAAAGAAATTAAATCACCCCAAGAAATTTTCAAAAAGATTGATGCTGTTACTGCTGAGGATCTACAAAAAATTGCTTTTGAAATTTTTAAAGATGAAAATTTGAATTTAACTGTTATTGGTCCTCACGAAAAGATTGAAAAATATAAGAAACTTTTGACATTTAAAAAATAATATGAAAAATACTATTGAAATTTCAACCAGCACTTTGTTGAAAATAACTGCCATTATTTTAGGTTTGTGGCTAGTTTTTCTAATAAAAGAAGTTTTAGTGATGCTCTTTGTTTCAATAATAATTGTCAGTTCTCTAGAACCCTTGGTTAATAAACTGGAAACTAAAAAATTTCCCAGAGCGGCTAGTGCTGGAGTGCTATATTTTACTTTTTTTGGTTTAATTTCTCTTTGTTTTTATTTGGCAATTCCTATTTTGACCTTTGAAATAAAGCAATTAGGCGAGAATATTCCTGGTTATTTTCAAAGTATTGATGAATTTATTCTTCATCTGAATTCCCTAATTATAGGAAGCAATATTCAACTTAGCACTCAAGAATTAATAAATAATATTTCCAATTGGCTAACCGGTTCAATTTCTGGTCTTTTTTCCAATTCACTTTCTTTTGTGCTTGGGATTTTCAAAGCTTTCGTAATTTTTGCCTTAGCTTTTTACTTGCTAGTTAAGAAAGAAGGTTTGGGAGGTTTTATCAGTTTTGTATTACCAGAAAAACATAAAACTTATGCTTTAGGCTTAACTAAAAGAATTCAAACCAAAATGGGTGGTTGGCTGCTTGGTCAATTGACAGTGGCTTTTTTGGTTTTTTCCTTGGAGTTTTTAGTTTTGTCTTTATTGAGTGTTCCTTATGCTTTATTAATAGCTGTATTGGGTGGATTTTTTAATATAATACCATTTGTTGGGCCATTCATTGCCTTTGTTCCAACTGTTTTGGTGGCTTTGATTGTTTCACCTTGGACGGCTTTATTAGTTGGGATTTTATATATTGTCATTCAACAAATTGAAGGCTATGTTTTTGTTCCTTTAATAATGAATAAAACTGTTGGTCTCGACCCAATTGTAATTATTGTTGTTTTGATGATAGGATTAACTCTTTGGGGTTTTTGGGGAATGCTGATTGCTATTCCTTTTGCCACTGCATTAAATGTGATTTTTAAAGATTACCAGAATAAGAAATTTCCTTCTAATTAAAATGAACATCTTTGGAGTCAAAATTAAAGAATATTCACAGAAAGATATTTTAAATAAGTGCTTTGATGCTTTAAATAAGATAAAAATCTCAAAACCTTTTTGGGTTGTCACTTTAAATCCA
>JAGYNP010000007.1 GCA_018399935.1 Candidatus Moraniibacteriota bacterium | reverse complement strand
ATATCTATTGCACCACCTCATAAATTATTATTGACAAATATTATCTATAATATATAATATAATCAATTGCCGAAAAGGCATATTTTGTTTTAAAAATATAAGTTAGTAGAAAGAGAGCTTTAAAAAAAATCTTTGTGAAAGTTGTGAATCTTGTCATTCGTAGCTTTAGCGAAGAATATTCCCGGGTAGCGCAGCGGTAGCGCAGTTGACTGTTAATCAATTGGTCGTCGGTTCGAATCCGACCCCGGGAGCTCGCTATTTTGAGGCTTATTTAAGCCTCTTTTTTAAATACTTCTCTGAATGTTTAAACTATCATCAATCATGTAATTGTTTGTGTTTGTTTTCATGTTATACTGATAAAAATTAAATCTTAAATAAAAATAAAATGCAAAATAATAATATAGAAGAAAGCCCAAATGAAATTATTCAAGAGAATGAAAAAGCGAATGAAATAAATTTTTCTAAATTAGAACAAAACGATAAGCTTACATTAAAGGAAAAAATTATAGAAAAACCCAAATTTACAAAAAATTGGCTTAATTTTTTAATTATCGCTACTGCAATTAATATAATTTGGTACTTGATTGAATTTAAACAGCCCCCAGGTTATAATGATAATTGCACTATGTTTTGTTTTCCTGACTATTTTTTTAATTTAATGCTTTTTGTTTTTTTTATTTTACCAATTTCTATTTTTTTATTAATAATAGAAACCACTACTCACATATCTAAATTAAGAAAATATCAAAATAAAAGGCAGCTTTGCTCTGCTACTGAAATGATTTTACTTATAATTTTTACCTCAAATTTATTTGTTTTATTATTTCCAAACTTAAGTAAAATTTTTATAGGTAGTAGTTCAGTCCTTTACTTAATCATATTAACAATTCCTCTTTTTGCAATTTTAACAAAAACAATTTTTAATTATTTAAATAAAAATATTGCGAAAGAACATTTTATAAAAATAATTGTTTTTTCTTTATTGTGTTTGTTAATGCATTTGTTTGTTTCGAAAAATTTTTTCAACAAAGAGCCTCTATTAACTTTTTTGGTTTTTCTATTTTCCTTGTTAATTTCAATAATGTTAATTTTAATAAAAAAAGGGAAAAGGGAAAGCAAATTATTAGAATTGAAAAACGAAAAAGAAAATAAGAAAAAGATAAATTTTTCAATCATCGTTATAATTTTAACCATAGTTTTTTTTGTTTTATTTTTAATTTATTATTATTCAGCCAAGAAAAAAAACGAGGAATTCAAGGAAGCTGAGTTGTATTTAAAACAAGAAAAATCAATTAGCACCGAGCTACAAATGAACAAGAATCTTTCAAAATCAAGACCAGGAAATGAAACTTCAGCTGAGGCTCCAAAAAATGAAACAGCATCCTGGAAAACATATACTAACTCTAAATATGGGTTTAGTTTGAATTTTCCGCAAACCTGGGAGGGATACATCACTAAAAATCGTACTTTGAACTGGGGTTCATTGGGTACTTCTGATTCTATTGATTTTGGTTTTTCAATCCAAAATTCGTTGTTTAATATCAGTATTCATACCAAAAATAAGTGGGAGCAAATTAAGTCAACAGAAGGACCAACCCCAGCATATCTTGGGGAAAATAGCCAGTATGTTTTTGGCTACTCAAAAGCTCAAGACGCGGCCAACGACACAATCATTGCACGTATGAGTGAAATATCGACCATTATTAAAACATTCAAAATAGTTAAATAAATTGTTTAAAAAAAGATAGGGGCAATGATTAACATTATATAAAAGCACAGGACTTCAGCAAACTTCTTTCTAAAAAAGCTCTTTATAAACCCAACCTTTTAATATTGTGAACCGAATATGACAGCGGTTCGAACATTCCGCCTCGGCAAGCGACGCGAGACGGGCGTCCAGTAGGGGGAGCAAAACATTTTAAATGCCTTAAATAAGGCATTTTTTGGTGGTTTTAGATTAATCTAGATTAACTTATTTTCGATTTTCATAAAAAAATGTTAAAATTCAGATATTAAATACTTTAAAAAAATAAAAACAAATTATGAATTTTTGAATAGGAATAATTCTATCAACTATTTTTCTGATAGCAACAATCGCTATATTTGCCACTAAAATGTTTTTTCCATATCATCGCATTATTGCTCTGGCTATTTACACTCTTGGTTGGATTCCTTTTGTTTATTCCCTGCTTTTACGCAAATAAACACTAACTCGACACAAAGAAGCTGGAGCATCCTTTTTCTCAATCTATGGAATACACCTGATTGTTGGCATAATTATAATTATCGTTTTGTATTTTCTTTTCCTTCTGTTTCCGTTAGAAAAATCACCGTTTATCAAACTAAGTAAACAAGAAATAAAACAGGAAATTAAAAAAGATAATGCCATCATAACCTCATTAAACAGAAAACTAGAGAGCCAATTAAAACTAGTTTCCAAGCAAGAAATTTTATCAATTGATTTTAAAAATATTTCAGAAAAGGAAATGGAAGAAATGGAAGATTTTTGGATTTCTTATGTTGAAGGCTTGATAGAATTTGATTTAATAAAATCTCGATATAAAAGTTTTTATCAAATCAATTCCATAGGAAGGCAAGAGCTTCAGCAAAAAGCATTTTTGAATGGCTACACTTCGCTATTATCACAACACTACTACACCCTACAAATAGTTAAAAAAACGCAGAATCCTGACACAATAAAATTTTTCAATCAAAGCTTTCCTAAATACGGTATCCAGCAAGGAACTTTTGATTTATTAAAAAATAAACTAACAGCTTCAAACGAACTAACCAGAATAAATGCCGGGAGGGTTTATTACTCAACGATTCCAGACCAATTAATTGAAAACCAAAAACTAATAGAAAAATACTTGACGAACAAGGCAATGTTTGGAAATTAAATGAAGATGAAAAATATAATTACGAAAAAGGAAATTGGAAGATCTTAAATTAAAAAATAACCCAACTTCCCTCTCTAAATTAGAAAATGAATTGAAATTGTAGTATAGTAAATAAACCAAATCCGCTGGTGTTATCATTAAATCAAAAATACAATGAAAAGTTTACGAATAATTTCATCTATATTTATTTCTTTGTTTTTAGTATTTACTCTTTCTGGTTGCAATTCAAACACAACAAATAATGAAAAAATAGGCACAGAAAATACCCCAAATGATTCACAAGAAGATTTTTAAGAAGATAAAGGTGTGATTACAGATACAATAACTTTTGGAGATGAAGAAGATTTTTATGGCGAAATTATCAAAAATAAAATATCCCAAAAAGCTCAAATCAAAGCATCATTTAAAATAAGGAATGAAGATGAAGTTATTGATTTTATAGGAAGCGACACTTACATGGCTCCTTTTACAATAAACACTATGTGCAACATTATAAATATTGCTTTTTTTGATCCAGAAGAACTTGACGATTTAGAAGATAAAGAAAATATACAAGAGGATAGTGAGATGTGGAAACTTTTAGAAGACTATGAAATAACAAGTATGGAGATAGAATTTATTGATGATGAAGATAAGGAAATAATCGCAAAATGCTCCTCAACTGGGAAAGATTCATTAAAATTTGAAGCACACAGAAAATATAATCCAGAAAAATCATTCTTCAAATCTGAAATAGGAGTATTTGAAGATTCAAACTAAAAACTAATTACATTTAATAAACCAAATCCGCCGATGTTATTAAAAAAATAAAAAATCAAATTCCACTCATAACGGTTTGAACTTCATCCGCCAATGGGAGCTGAACACTTAAAGTGCCTTATATAAGGCATTTTTGATGTTTATTTATAAAAAATTATGGACATTTTAACTTATTCATGAAATAATGGTGAATAATAATTTATTTTTATTATAATGAAAAAAATAGTTGCCATTGGTGGAGGGGAAATTGGAAGACCAGGTTTTAAAGTTGAAACTAGAAAAATAGATGAGGAAATAATCAGATTAACTGGAAAGAAAAATTCTAGATTTCTTTTTATTCCAACGGCTAGCTCTGACTCTGAAGTTTATTCTAAGGTTGTAAAAAAATATTTCGGGAAAACGCTTGGTTGTAAAATCGATGTTTTGTATCTAATAAAAAATAATTTAACAAAAAAAGATCTAGAAAATAAAATCTTAAATTCCGATATCATTTATGTTGGCGGTGGAGACACTTTGAAAATGATGAAGATATGGAGAAAATTAGAAATTGATAAAATTTTAACAAAGGCATATAAAAAGGGAATTGTGATGTCGGGATTAAGCGCAGGCGCTATTTGTTGGTTTAATTTCGGAAATTCAGATTCTAGAAAATTTAAAAATCCCAACGCTGATTTAATAAAAGTTAGAGGACTTGGATTGGTGAAAGCTTTATTTTATCCTCACTATAATATCGAAAAGGAACGGAAAAAAGAATTAAAAAAGATGATGAAAAAAACTTCGGGGATAGCACTGGCAGTTGAAAATTGTTGCGCAATCGAAATTATTGATGATACATATAAAATTATATCAACAAAAAAATCTGCTAATGCCTATAAAGTTTATTGGAAAAACAATAAGTATCATGAAGAAATTGTAAAAAAAGAAAAAGTCTTTAAACCATTACATCATTTATTGTCAAAATAAATTAAAACAAAAAAAGACAACCTGACAGAATTATATCTGCCAGGTTGTTTTATTTTGAAATTAATCAGATTTTCTAGTTCATATATTTCTTCCCAATATTAACCGACCAATAACCCAATCCTATAAATATAAAACCTAAAAA
>JAGYNP010000006.1 GCA_018399935.1 Candidatus Moraniibacteriota bacterium | reverse complement strand
CCTTGAATTTATAATTTATAAACAATATCTATTTAAATTTAATAAAAAATTACTAAAAAATAAGCCCCCTCTACAAAAAAATCCCCATTTCTGGAGATTTTTTAATATTGAAAGAATTTATTATTTTTTATCTTCTTCCTTGGTCTCTGGTTCAGCAGATTTTTCTTCTTTTTTTTCTGCTTCTTTCGAAACTTCTTTCTTCTCTTTTTCTTCGGTTTCAGCTGGTTGATCTTCTTCTTTCACTGAATCTTCTTTACTGCTCTCGTCAACAGCCTCTTCTTTCTCTTCAGACTTCTCTATCTCTTCTGTTTCAGCTGGTTTTGGAATGTTGACTTTTCTTTTTTTCCCTTCAACCAAACCCTTAGAAACTAATAAATTATGAACTGAATCCGAACATTGAGCTCCAACTTCTAGCCAATGTTTTATTCGATCTTCTTTTAAAATCGTTTCCTTGCTATGAGGATCATAGCTTCCCAAAGACTCAACAAACTTACCTTTTACTGAAAAAGACTTTTCAGCCACAACAATTTTATATTGAGCATGATTCTTTTTTCCAATTCTTTGATATCTAATTGTTAACATATAAAATTTAAATTAAAGTGTATAATACCCATTAATTGTAAGTTAAAAAAAGGTTTTAGTCAAGATAATTAGAATCTTTAATATTCTTAAATAAGTTTTGTTTATCAAAAATGCAATAAACAACTAATTATTTAATTAAATAATGCATTTAAAAATATTTAAATAAAACCAATTTATTTTTAAAAACCATCTCTCTACATGATAGACAAAAAGAGAAAATCAATCATTTTATTCAAGATTATTTAAACAATTCCTTACCCATCAACAAAAAATACCTGAGAATATTTTCTAGTAAATTTTTACACAAAATTTTAACCTTTTAAACTTTTCAACTAATTTATTATTTTATCAATTACTCCATACTCCTTTCCCTCTTCAGCACTCATAAAATAATCTCTCTCCATATCTTCTTTGACTTTTTTGATTGGTTGCCCCGTATGTTGAGATAAAATCTTATTCAGTTTATCCTTAGTCGCAAGAATATGTTTAGCATGTATTTCAATATCAGTGGCCTGACCACCAACTTGCCCCATAACTTGATGAATCATAATTTCACTATTCGGCAAAGAAAACCTTCTTCCTTTGGTACCTGAAGCCAATAAAATCGCTGCTGCTGAAGCTGCCAATCCAACACAAATAGTTGAAACTTTTGGTTTGACATGTTGCATTGTATCATAAATAGCTAAAGCTGCCGAAACACTTCCTCCTCCAGAATTGATATAAATCTTAATTTCTTCATTAGAATCTTGAGAACCCAAAAAAAGCAATTGAGCAATAATTGAATTAGCTACCTGATCATCAATGTCTGTTCCTAAAAATATAATTCTCTCCTTTAATAGCCTTGAATAAATATCATAAGCCCTTTCCCCAAAATTAGTTTTTTCTACTACGGTTGGAATTAACATAACAAAATTAATTTAATAAATTAATTTAAAACACAAAATACAAACTTTAGATTGCCTACCTATTAACAAATAGGTTAAAATAAATTATTACAAACTAAAAATTAAACATTTTTAATTTGTTAACCTTTTCATCAAAAATTAATTTTATATTTTCTTATTTAATGCCAATTAAATAATCTAAAGTCATCTCATTGGTCATTTCATTCTTGATGTTGTTGTAAATTCTTTGAACATCAATATCTTTATTCTTTTTGCCCTGAGACATCATTTGATAGTGTTGCATTACTTGATTAACTCTTTCTTGAATATCTTTAGACTTTGGTTGCAATTTATTTTCTTTAGATACATGTCTAAGAATCAAAGCTGCTTTTACTCTTTTTGGAGCATCTTTCTCTCTCCATTGATTTTCCAATTTATTAGCTGTAATTCCAACCTGTTTTAAATAACTATTTTTATCCAAACCCATTTGAGCCAACTGACCATCTAGTTCCATATTCATTTTATCTATTTCGATATCAATTAAAACTTTTGGAATTTCAATTTGAGATTTTTCTATTAATTTATCTAAAATCTCCATATGTAATTTTTGCTTTAATTGTTTTTCCTTCTCCTCTTTTAAACCTTTTTTAATATTCTCTTTTATTTCATTTAAAGTTTTAAACTTACCAACACTTTTAGCAAATTGATCATTCAATTCTGGTACTTCTCTTTGTTGAACATTTTTCATTACTACTTTAAAAATAACTCTCTGCCCCGCTAAATGTTTAGCATGATAGTCTTCAGGAAAAGTTAATTCAAATTCCTTAACTTCTCCAGATTTCATTCCAATTAAGTTATCTTCAAAACCTGGAATAAATTTCCCTTCTCCAATGATTAAGGTATGATCTTTAGCAGAACCACCTTCTAAGGCAACATTATCCTTCAAGGCCTCAAAATCAACCTGAACTTGATCAGTTTTTTGAGCATCTCTATCAACAGTGCTAATTTTAGCTCTTTGACTAGCTAAAACTTCTAATTCTTTCTGTATTTCAGCATTATTAATTTTAGTTTCTTTTTGATTGTTTTTCTTGTTAATTTTAGCAGTATCATCTTTCCATTTATCACTTAAAACAATTTCTGGTAAAATTGCAACCGTAATCTCCGCTTCTAAATCATTTTCAAAAGCAATTTTTTTAAATTCTACTTTTGGCTGACCAATAACTTCTATTTTATTTTCCATTACATAATCAACATAATATTTTTTTATGGCTTCTTCGGCTCCTTCTTGCAAAAGCCTATCTTCTCCGACAGCTTTCTTGATTACATCAAAAGGAACCTTTCCTTTTCTAAAACCATCAATTTTAGTAGTTTTAGCCAAATTATTAGCTACTTTTTTAATAATTTCTCCAAAAGCTTTCGCTGATAATTTCATTTCTAATTTAACCTCAGAATTAGCTATTTTTTTCATTTCAAATTTAGCTTCGTTTTTTTTAGACATTTAAACTTTTTAATTCTTAATAAGACATCTCTCAGACATTCTTTTTATCACTAATTTTATAATCACGAACAAAATTATTTTTAGAATCAATTTCTTTGAAATAAATTTCAAACCGAGGGACAACTTCTTTTTTTCTAGAAACTAACCCCTTATTATATAAGATACTATCTTGTTCTTTGGAACCAAAAATCTCAATAAACTGTTGTTTTTCTCTATCTCCTGAAAAAAAAGTATAATTTTCTTCTTTTAAAATATCAATCACTGAAAAATAAACAGCTTCTATTCTATCATCTTTTTTAATTTTTTTCAAGATTTTTAAAATTTCTTCTTTTCTTTCTAAACCAAATTTTTTATTTGTTGTTTCCATTACTCCAATTCCAATTTTATGTCCAGAAAAATTAAACTTTTTATAATCCAACCTTACTATTTCTTCAGTAGTTAAATCTTTAACATCACTTTTAGCATCAAACATTTCCATACTAAAAATTTCTAAATCTTCAATTTTAGCTATTTTATTCAATTTTTCTGTTAAATCTTTATCTTTTTCGGTAGTAGTTGGTGATCTAAAATACAAAGTATCCGAAATAATTCCAGCAATTAATATTGAAGCAATTTTTTTAGAAATTTTAATATTATTAGCTATAAATTTTTTAGCAATAATCGAGCAAGAAGATCCCAAAGGTTCTATATGAATTCTTATCGGCTTATCAGTTTGAATGTTAGCTTTATGATGATCTATTATCTCTACTACATTTAAATCATTAAAATTTTCAATACTTTGATCTTCTTCATTATGATCAACTAAAATTATTTCTGAACTTTGAGGTAAATTTTTAATTATACCAGGAGATTTAAATTTAAATTTGTTTAAAACAAATTTAGTTTCATTGTTAATTTCACCTAAAGTAAAAGCTTTAGCTTTAACATTTTTAGCTTTTAATAAATCCTGATAAGCAATAGCACTACACACTGTATCTGTATCAGGATTACGATGTCCTATAATGCTTTTCATTATTCCATCTATTAATGATTATCTTTATTTCTTTTCTTTAATTTTTTAGTTTTTTTTATCACTTTTTTTAGTTTTTTTGGCCTTTAGATTGTCATTCTTCTTGTCAATTTCTTCTTTTTTGTCTACTAGCTGATTAGAATGCTTTTCCTTTTCCTTTTTATTTTCATCTTTTTCATTTTTCTTTTTCATTTTAGTCTTTTCTCCCTTTGCTAACTGATGAATCTTTTTCTCTGAATCCTCTTTATCTAATTTAGCTTGAGCAACTTCTTTTTCTTCTATTTTCTCTACTATTTCTTTTTCAACTTCCTTGTTGTCTTTCTTTTTATCTTCAAATTTATCCTCGTCAGTTAATTGATCTTTTTCATCTTCTTTCTTTGATTCATCTTTAATTTGTACTACATCAATTTTCCAACCAGTCAATCTAGCCGCTAATCTGACATTTTGCCCTTTTTGTCCAATAGCTAAAGAAAACTGTTCTTTTTCTACATAAGCAACTGCCAATCGATCTTCTTCTTTTAATTCTATCTTAATTATTTTAGCTGGAGATAAAGAATTAGAAATAAATTTTTCAATTTTATTACTCCATTCAATAATATCGATTCTTTCTCCACCTAGTTCTTCAATAATAGCTTGAACTCTAGTTCCTTTTTGTCCAACACAAGAACCAATTGGATCAATATCAGGATCATTAGAAATAACCGCTATTTTAGTCCTATTACCAGCTTCTCTAGCAGAAGCTTTAATTTCAATAGTCTTAGTAAAAATTTCTGGAACCTCTAATTCAAATAACTTTTCTACTAAACCAACACTGGCTCTACTCAAAGTAATTCCAGAACTTTTTGAGTCTTCATCTACTCTTTTAATATAAACTCTTAACCTTTGACCAATTCTATAATATTCCCCTGGAATTTGCTCTGAAGAATACAAAACTCCAATTGACTTTCCCAAATCAATATAAACGTTTCTACCTTCCACTCTATGAATAGAACCATTAATAATTGTACCTTCTTTACTTTTATATTCATCAAACATTGCCATTCTCTCAGCCTCTCTTAATCGTTGAATAATAACTTGCTTAGCAGTTTGTGAAGCTACCCTTCCATAATCCCCTTCTGAAGGAAGTTTTATTTCTAAAAAATCCCCGATTTTGATTTTTTTATTTATTTTTTGAGCATCTTTTAACAAAACATCTTTATCATTATTAAATTTTGGTAAATAATCACTGTCTTCTTTTAATAATTGTAAAGACCTTGATTCAATTTCTTCTTTACTAACATTAGCTTCTTTCAAAAAATCATCACTATCAATTTCCACTTTTTTCAAATCTTCCATATTCCTAACACTTTCATTCACAACTTCTTTAAGCTGTTTAAATTTAGCATTACCACTTTCTGATTTAATATGAGAAACAATGATTTGTCCTTTTTTCCCGTAATCCTTTTTGTAAGCAGCAGCCAATGCTGATTCTATAGTAGAAATTACACTTTTTTTATCTAAACCTTTTTCTTCACAAATTTGAGAAATTGCACTATGAAACTGTCCCAATGAAGAAGCGTCTTTAATTATTTGATCACTCATTTTTTTAATTACCCCGTTAAATCGTTTAAGTGAAGCTTGGAAAATTATTTAACTGGGATTGACTCACTAGATACATTTTAAGTAAAATTTAAATGTTATCTAACTAAATTATTAAACTATTAATTAAAAAATAATTCCCGTCGCTCAAGACCGGAATAAAATCTACACTACAACTATTTCTAGTGTAATCTAAATAAAAAAAAGAGTCAATAAAAATTTATTTAGAAAATTAAAAAGTTAACAAAAATTTTTAATTATAATTTGAAAAAATTACTCCCCCACAATTATCATTCTAAACTTATCGAAGAATCTCCGAAATCCTTCACAAGTTCCCTCCCCAAACTATCACTCTAAGCCTATCAAAAAACCTCCTTCTATGAATT
>JAGYNP010000005.1 GCA_018399935.1 Candidatus Moraniibacteriota bacterium | reverse complement strand
ATCTGCCATTGATTAGCAGACTTATGTCAGTAAAGAAAATAAAATACTGATGATTTTTAAAAAAGTTTCTTCCTTAATCTTTGCATTTTAGTCAATGAGGGTTTAATAGTAGGCAAATCTTCTTTGATTGTCTTCCAAAGGATTTTTTTGTTTATACCAAAATATTCATGTGTTAATTTATTTCGCATTTCAGACATAATTTTCCAGGGAATATCAGAATATCCTTTTTTTATTTCAGGAGAAAGCTTTTTTGCTGCTTCTCCAATTATTTCAAAGTTTCTTATTGCTGCGTCTACGGTTTTGTTGTCTATTGAAAATTTTTCAAAATCTAAATCTTTAGTATATTCTTCTATTTTATTTATCGCCTCTATAATGTCGTCTATATATAAATTGTAGTCTCTCTTAGACATAGATAGTATCCCTAATAACTGTTTGCTTAATTCTGTTTTTAAGACCATTTTTGACCACTAGATCAACATCAAGTTTAATTTCTTTTTTGAGATAGTTTTCAAGTTCAATAAATTTAAATAAACCAATTGTCTCTGAAAATTCTACCAAAATATCTACATCGCTATTTGGTCTTTGTTGGTTTTTTGCATAGGAACCAAAAACTCCGATTTTTTTTACTTTAAATTTGCTTTTCAAAATCGGTTTCAGGTTTGTTAATTTTTCTTGGATATATCTAAGTTTAGTCATAACTATTATATTATAAATCAATTATGGATTATAAACTATTCCCATTGATTCTTTAACTAGATTTAAAGTTTCTTTAGCTCTTTTTTGAGTTTTTACTCTCCCCTCTTCTAAAATTTTATCTACTAGCTTTGGCTCTTTGGCAAATTCCTTCCTTTTTTCTCTTATCGGTTCTAAAAATTCATTTAAAATTTTAATTAAATCTTTCTTGCATTGAACACAGCCAATTTTTCCTGCTTGGCATTTTTCTTTAATCCCTTGAGCTTTTTCTGGAAAAAACGCTTTATAATACTGGTAGATATTACATTTTTCTGGATGTCCTTTATCATCTATGTGAATTTTTTTAGGGTCAGTAATGGCTTTCATTACTTTTTCTTCAATTTCTTTTTTGGAATCAGAAAGATAAATAGCATTGTTTCTGGACTTACTCATTTTTTGTCCGTCTAATCCTGGCAAGATTGGTATTTCTCCCACCAAGCCTTTTGGTTCTGAAAAAACTTTTTTAAATTTATTATTAAAAGTTCTAGCAATTTCTCTAGTTAATTCTATATGAGGCATTTGGTCTTTACCAACGGGTACAAGGTCTGCCCTAACGCTTAAAATATCTGCGGCTTGAGTAACCGGCCAGCTAATATAACCTAAACTAGCCTGTTTTATACCTGCAGTTTGTATTTGTTCTTTAATTGTTGGATTTCTTTTTACTCTGTTAAGAGTTGTAAGCATTGAAAAGATAAGGTCTAATTGAGGAATTTCTGGAATTTGCGATTCTACAAAAATAGTTGCTTTTTTAGGATTGATCCCAACAGACAAATAATCTAAAACAATTTCTCTAATATTTTGAGCAATTTTT
>JAGYNP010000004.1 GCA_018399935.1 Candidatus Moraniibacteriota bacterium | reverse complement strand
GGTATTGGTAATGGTTCTCAAAGTCAATTAAATTTTTTACCAGAAAGACATACTGATTTTGTCTTTGCTTCAATTAATGAAGAATTTGGATTAATTGGATCTTTTTTAATTATTGGTTTTTTGTGGTTCTTTTTTTATCGACTTCTGGCAATAGCTAAAAAGGCTAGAGACAGGTTTGGTCAATTACTGGTGGGTGGAGTATTAATAATGTTTTCTTATCAAGTAAGCGTTAATATTGGAATGAATATAGGAATAGTTCCAGTAACTGGTATCTCTTTACCTTTTCTGAGTTATGGGGGTAGTTTTTTAATAACAACTATGATAGGATTTGGAATGTGTCAAAATATTTGGATTAAAAGACGTAAAATGGTTTTGACTGAGAATTAATAATTTTTTGTAATTATAATTAAATTAAAAAAAATGAAAAAGTATATTTTTTATAAAGGGGTTTTTGGTGTTTTATTATTGATATTTTTTATTTTTTCAACTTCTGTGAGTAAGGCCGAAGAAGAAAACGATGTTAATCTTTATTTTTTTCATACTGAGGGTTGTCCTCACTGTAAAGCAGAAATTAAATTTTTAAATAAAATCAAAGATGATTATTCTAATTTAAAGATTCATTCTTTTTTATTGAATGAGGAAGAGAACATTACTATTTTTAAAAAAGTTATTGAAAAGTTTAATTTGTCGGGAGGAGTTCCTTTAACTTTGATTGGGGATATCCCAATAGTTGGATATAACAATGAGGCTGGAATTGGTAGAAAAATTAAGCAAAGAATAGAAGAATGTTCTGATGAAATTTGTCAGTCATTTTTAGATAAAGAATTGGGTTTAGTTGTTTTAAGTGAAAAATCTTCAGGTTCTGAGGAAAAATCAGAAAAAAATAGTGATACTAAAAATACAATTCAAGTTTTTGGTAAAGAATTCTGTCTTGAAGAAGAAGGTTCGCTTTGTTTTTTTGGTGTTTTCTTGGGATTAGCTGATGGAATTAATCCTTGTATGTTTTCTGTCCTAACATTTTTATTAGTTTATTTGATGGGAATTGGTTCGAGTAAAAAAGCCTTAAAGGCTGGATTAGCTTTTACAGTAACAACTTTTTTATTTTATTTGCTTTTTATGTATGGTTTGATAAAAGTTATCGATGTTTTGAAAATTGCTAAAGAGGTTCGAATGGCTGTTTCGATTTTTGCATTATTGGCTGGTTTAGTGATGGTTAAAGATTATTTTTTTTATGGAAGATGGTTTTCCTTTGAAATATCAGATAAGGTTAAACCTACTTTAGAAAAATTAACTAAAAAGGGAACGGTAATGAGTGCAATTATTTTAGCTTTATTGGCTAGTTTGGTGGAATTACCTTGTACTTCTGGAATTCCTTTGGCTTATGTTTCAATTCTGAGCACCAAAGATGTTTTTATTTTAGGTTATTTGGTTTTATATAATTTATTTTTTGTTATACCCTTATTGACAATAGTTTTAGGAACAATTTTTGTTTGGAAGAAAGTTGAAAAAGTTGAAAAATGGAAAGAAGACAGTAAAAAATATATGCGTTTAATCGCTGGAATTTTATTAATTTTATTGGCTGTTGCAATTTGGAATGGCTGGTTTTAAATAGTTAGATTTTTAGCTTAAATAAAGGATTATCAAGATCTAATGAATATTTTTTTGATAATATTTTAATAGAAACAACCCTTTTAAAGGGTTGTTTTATTGACTTATTAATAAATTTTGTTAGAATAACCAACTAATTAGAAATATTAAAGACAATCTAGTGTCGTTCGTAAATTTAGTGTGAGATAATTTCCCTCCTAATCTTACCTAGACTATATGAACGACACTAGATTGTTTTTTTGTTTTTAAATAAGTTATTTTTGTAAAACTAATTTTTCAATAGTCAAGTTTTTAATTATTTCTATTTCTTCTTTGGAAAAGTCTTTTAGAACAAAAATTTCGGTTGGAAGGGAATTCGTTTTGTGTTTTATTCCGAATCTCAGTCTTTGGAACTCCTTGGTGCCGAGGTGGTTGATGAGGGATTGAATACCTTTGTGACCGGCGGAACTGGAATTAGTTGCAAATTTTATTTTTTTGAAGGCTAGGTCTATTTCGTCTTGAATTATCAAAATGTTATTTAAGTCAATTCTATAATAGTTGATTATTTTGGAAACAACTTGACCAGAATTGTTCATAAAAGCCATGGGTTTACAGAGAATTATTTTTTTTGTACCTAGTTTGAATTCTGCTATTTCAGCGTTGAATTTAGAGTTGAATTCAAAGTCAGTGTTCATTTTTTTAGCTAATAAATCTAATAAAATAAATCCGATATTGTGTCGGGTTTTTTTGTATTTTTCGCCAGGGTTACCGAGACCTACTATTAATTTGATATTCATAATTTATATTTGGAATTTAGTGCTTAAAATTTTGATTTTTTAAAGGCTAAATCTTTCGAATTAATATTTATAATTAGTAAATTATAAATTTAAACAAGGTTAATTTTTATTGTATAGTATATTACCACTATTATCTAAAATTAGTCCACCTTCAAATTCATTAACGTCGGATTGGTTGATTTGTTTTTTTAGTTTTTCAATTTCGGTTAGAGGAAAACAGATTATGAAATCAGTAAAAGGATCATCAAAAGATTTTTCTTCAACCGTTGCTTCAAATTTTGTTGATAGGTCATCTAAAGTGTAGAATTTATTGTTTATAGAACTGAATATTTTAGTTTCTTTTTCACAATTTTTGGTTAATTTGGGATTAATTTCAATCGATATTTCATAATTCATTTTTTTAAAAATGTTTTGTAGTTGCTGATTATTTTTATCATCATTAACTACTAAAACTATTTTGGCTTTTTCTTTTTCTATTTCTGAGGCAACTTTTTCTAGTTTATCTAATTCGAAAATATTATTGAATAAGTTATGAATTTCTTCGTAGTTACCAGTTCTGGGAACCAGAATAAAAGCATTTACGTTACCTAATAAGATATGAGAAACTGCTAGTAAAGAATTAGGACTCCAAGCATCTAAAACTCTAGTGTTCATTTTATAGGTATTGATATTTTTAAATAATTCTATAAATGCTGGTATTTCGTTTATTTTAATATCAGTTTGAAGATTTTCCTCTAAAATTTCAAGTAAATTAATTAATTTAATAGGATTTATAAAATTTTCGATAGACAAAGATCTTCTTTTAGTGGCTGAAATAATTTCTTGTTGTCTTTTAAGTCGGGCAAAATCTCCTCCAGAAACGTGTCTTACTCTAGCATATTTGAGAGCTGTATTACCATCAACAAGATGAGTGCCTTTTTTTATTTCAAAAGTCTCGTATGATCTATTAGGACCTGGGTAATTATGATCAACAATATCATTTTCAACTTGAATAATAATTCCATTTAATTCATCAATAATTTTCTTAAAACCTTCAAAATCTAACATTAGATGATAGTCAATGTTTTGACCAGTTATTTTTTCAACGGTTTTTTTAAGAGGACTTAATGCATCTAGATTTTTACTTTCTAAATTTTTTTTACCATAAGCATAAACGGCATTTATTTTAGTATAAATTTTGGATTCTGGAATTTCAACATATAAATCGCGTGGAATTGAGACTAGAGAAGTTTTATAGGTAGTTGGATTAATTGAGGCTAGTATTATAGTATCTGTTAAATATTGACCATTATGACCCTCTCCTCCCATACCTAAGAGTAAGATATTTATTCTGTTTTTATCTTCTCCTTTTAAGGATTTTTTCTCTTTAGTGATAACTTCCTTAGCAGTAGACATTAAAGAGGAGGTTTCTTCTGATTTATTACTAAGATTATTTTTTTCAAAAGAATTAAGTTTATAAAAAAAATATCCGCTAAAAATTAAAATTATTAATAAAAATA
>JAGYNP010000003.1 GCA_018399935.1 Candidatus Moraniibacteriota bacterium | reverse complement strand
ATTTTAATGTCAGGTCCTCCAGGCTCAGGAAAAAGCATGTTATCGAAAGCTATTCCAACTATTATGCCTCCAATGACCAAAGAAGAAGCCTTTGAAGTAACAAAGCTTTACTCAATTGCTGGAATAACCAACAAAAAACAACCCTTGATTATTCAACGCCCTTTCAGAAATCCTCATCACAGTGCTTCTCCGGTGGCTTTAGTGGGTGGTGGTTCTTTGCCAAAACCAGGTGAAATTTCTTTGGCCAACCGAGGTGTCTTGTTTTTAGATGAATTTCCTGAATTTTCCAGAACCTTGATTGAAAATCTCCGCCAACCTTTGGAGGATGGCGAAGTTTCAATTTCCAGAGCTAATGGAACTTTAGTTTTCCCTGCTAAATTTATGTTAATCGCTGCCATGAATCCTTGCCCTTGCGGAAATGCCACTGATCCACAAAAGGAATGCATCTGCACTCCTAATCAAATTAATCAATACAAAAAGAAACTCTCTGGGCCAATTTTAGATAGAATTGATTTACAAATTGAAGTTCCTCGTTTGAAATTTGAAAAAATCACTCAAGAAAAACTAAGTGAAAAAAGTTCAGAAATTCGCCAAAGAATAATTAAAGCCAGAAAACTTCAAAACAAGAGATTCGAGAAATCTGGCATTTTCACCAACTCAGAAATGAACAATCAAGATTTAAAAAAATTCTGCCCAATTGGTGAATCAGAAAAAGATCTCCTAAGTGAAGCCATTCACAAAATGCACTTTTCTCCTCGAACTTATTATCGGTTATTGAAAGTAGCCAGGACTATTGCGGATTTGGAAGGTGATAAAAATATTACAGTACCACATTTAGCTGAAGCAATACAATATAAGTTCAGAGAAGAATAAAAAGCGTCAACAATATTTTGCAAACGCTTTTTGTAATCTTTAAACTTAAATTAACATCCTCTCTTATCAACCAAAGTCTCTTTTGTTTTTTCATTTTCATGGGTACCATCGCTGAAATATTTTGTAATATCGTAAATTATTACATATTTCTTCGCTTCAACTTGCAACTCGTCACCTGAAATAAAAGATTCTCCTGTAACAAATAAAAATCCTTCTTTTTGATCGATCTTGGATAACAAAGTCTCTGCTATTCTTCTAACTCTTTTCATATTTTTACTACTGGCTTTTATTCGACCTGAAGTTTGACTAATACTATCCCCCAACTTTTCAATTCCGTTAAAGCAGTAAAACTTCGAAATAGTAATATTAAATTCAATTTCCTTTATTTCAACCATAATATCACCTCGACCTTATCATTTTGCTAACAATTTAATGAAAACTACTGGAAACTATTTTTTGGAATTTAATAGCTAATCCAATGTTATTTCTAATGAAAATATTAACATTAAAATCTACAATTTTAACCACAGTATTATAAGCAGTTTCGAATAAACTTAAATTCAAAACCTAAACTCATAAATTCCCTAGCTTTTGAAATAATTAAATCTTTAAATATAACCCCTCCTTTTTTAAAACAACATTAATTAGATAAAATAATAACAAAAATAAAAGTTTTAGTCAATATTAGCCAGATCATTTAAAGTGATTATTTTTTATTTAAAAACTTTTATGTTATATTAAAGATAATTAATAATTTAATTAAATTTTTTTAAATTCAAAACAACCGAACACAAAGGAGTATTAAAAATGCCACAAAAAGAGAAAAATGAAGAATTAGAAGAAAACGAAAAACAGTTTGCAAAAATGTGTGATTTAATTAAAAAACAAATCAAAAAACTTGAACAAAAATCTAAGAAACCCATTTCTAGAAGAATTTGGAAATGGAAAGTCACTATCTAAAAGATCAGAAGAGAATTTAACAAATTCTCTTCTGAAAAACCTTCCACTTTTTCCAAATTAGCTAATTACAATTTACAAATAATTAAAATAAAATAATGAAAAATAAAAAATTGTTCTGGGGAATATTTACGATAATTATATTAGGAGCAGTCTTTTTAAGAACTTGGAATCACAGTGAATGGTTGTTCTTCAAATGGGATCAAGGAAGAGATACAGCATTATTATCTAAAGCAGTTAAGGAAGGTCCAGGAGAATTACCATTACTTGGACCAAGAGCCACTAGAGTTGACCAAGATTATTTACACCTTGGCCCGGCTTATTATTATTTTCAATATTTACCAGCCGCCCTTTTAAATTCTACTGATCCAGCTGCTTTTGCTTATTTTGATTTAATAATGTCAATCCTAACCATCCCATTACTTTACGTTTTTTGTCGCCTCTATTTTTCTGCTAAACATTCCTTAATTATAACTTCCTTCTACGCCTTTTCTTTTTTAATTATTCAATATTCTCGTTTTGCATGGAATCCTAATTCAGTTCCATTTTTAATGTTGTTAACTTTCTATGGAATGTTAAGGTTTAGCCAAACTAAAAAAGTCAAAGAGCAAATAAGATGGCTAGCTTTGTGGGCTTTGGGATTTTCTTTGGCTTCTCAATTTCATTTTTATGCTTTTTTTTCCTTAATTGGAATCTCTGGAATATTCTTTATTTATCACTTCAATCTTTTTCAACTAAAAAAGTTACCTAAAAATATCAAAAAAATTTTCACTAAGAATTTATTAAAAGCTTTCGGAGTGGCTTTAGGAGTAATCTTACTAACTTACACTCCCATGATAGTAAGTGAATTTAAAACTGACTTCAGTAATTCCAAACTATTTATCGGAGCTTTCGGTGAAAAATCTAGAGAAGATAAAACTTTTAACGAAAAATTAATTAGAAATTTCAGAGAACAAGCTAAAGGCTATTTTTTGATAACCACTTCTTTTGAACATCGTTCTGGTAATAAAGCCGATCCAATCCCAGTTAGTTTTGGTTTACTGGCTATGATTATGGGAATTGTTTTACCAATCTATTTTTATCGAAAAGAAAAGTCTCCAGCTAAGAAAAATTTTCTTTTCTTGATTCCGACTTGGATATTTTTTTTCTTTCTTTTGACTATTAGCACCTCATATGGTCTGCGTCCTCGTTATTTTGTTCCTGTTTTTCCAGTGCCTTTTCTTGTTATTGGTTTATTTTTTGTTTGGCTAGACAAAAATATTCCTAAAAAAGCTTACTTACTAACAACTTTAATTGCCATTACGATTTTGTTTTTGAATCTCTACGGCATTAAACAATGGTTTTTAAACACTACTTTATCTCAAAATGAAGCCGTTCCAACTTACAGAAATTTAATTTTAAAAAAAGATGACGGAATAACTCTAGGACAATTTAAAAGAACAACTGATTACATATTGAAAAATACCTCCCCAGCCGACAAACATGTTTTAATTTGGTCCAAAGCTGAATATAAACAACCTTTAAGCTATTTATTAGAGGAACAACGACCCGATACCGACTGGGATTGGGTTAACAAAAGTGAAGAATTATATGGAAAAAAAATGATCTTTGCTGTCAACACTACTAATGGAGGTCATAATTCCGTTTCTAAATATGTCAAAAACTATACTAAACTTCAATCTTTAACTCAATTTGGTCAAGTAGTGGTAATGGAATTAAAAATCAATCCTTCTGGAATTCCCGAACCAGAACCCAAAGAAGAAAAAGATAAGGGGGAAAGCGGAAAGACAGAGAGGTTGTTTTGGAAAGATGTGTTTTAGTTTAAAAGTTAGAAAGTTTATAAAGTTCGTAAAGTTCATATTGAAAAATTTAAATTTTTCTTGAAAATCCAAAGCTCAAATTGTTCCAAATTATTCCAAATCAAATCCAAATGACAAATGATTAAAATTAGCTTCCAATATTCAATGGTCAACAATTAATGTTTTAATATTCAATTATTGAATATTGAATGATTATTGGTTATTGGATATTGGATATTTCCAGTTTTCCGTTTTTTCCCTCAACCAAGCATTGTAATAAGATATTTAAAATAATTTTATGAATGAATTTTTTTCCACGCCGGAATAAAACAAGGAAGGTGAGATAGATTTAACAAATCTATCTGTTAAGTTTGACTCTGATGAAAATATTAAAGATTTAACACTGGAAAATAGAAATTCGGGAGATTACAAGAAATGGCTAGAGGAAAATGAAAAGAAATTAAAAGAAAACCAAGAAAAAATAATAGAAGCGGTTGAAATGAGAATTCTGACTGATTCTAAACCAGAAACAATTTATAAATTTCAAACTAACAAATTATCTAGAGATATAAATAAAATAATAGAAATAAAAGAACAGCTAGAAACCGAGATGGATAATATTTTGCAAGAAGTAACAAAAAATTTAGAAAAATTCCTACCAAACTGGAAAATAAAACCTACTGAGATAAATTTTACAATAAACAAAAATGCGGATTTTTGTTTTGATAAAAACACTATAACCGCTGATCTTGAAAGACTTTTATTTTCAAAAGATCCTGTTAAAAATGTTGTTAAGGGAATTACTCATGAAGTTTTTCATATTTGGATGCATGAAACAAAAAAAGAATTACCAGAAACAATTCCAGGTTTTGACAAAACAAAAAGTTGGAATGTGTTTAAAACGATAGATGAAGGTTTGGCAGTTTTGGTTTCCGATATGTCCTTAAAAGATCATCACGAAAACCAAAAGAGGGATTATTCAAAATACAAAAAAGAGTCTTTTGAATTTTTTAAAAAAAGTTTAACAGAAAAAGAGCCTAATAAAAAAAATACCAAGAAAAGGGATTTAATAATATGGGTTATTTCTATGTCGCAGGTTATGAAATTGTTAAATCTGTACTGAAAAAAGAAGGTTTAGAAAATTTTAAAAAATTAATGATTAAGGCCCGAAAACACCCAGAAATATTTTTACAAAAATATGGATTAATTTAAAAGATCCTAATTCTGAATGTCCCTTACTATTCAATACTTCAACTCTCAATTATTGAAAGTTGGACACTTAAATATTGAATGAATATTGTTTGTTGTTTATTGATTATTGTTTTTTAATATTTTCCCCACCAAAAAACCTCCGATTTCTCAGAGGTTTTTATTTATAAAGTAAAGCTTCAGGGCTTAGTTGTTTGAGTGGAATTCGAGGCGGATTTGAGCACCGAGTGAGACGTACTAAATAGTACGGCGAACGAGTGGCGGAAAATCCAACGAAGGAGTCCGCTAAACAAGTAAGCCCTAAAATTAGTAGATATAGCCTTTGATGACTCGGCTTTTGGAGCTTAGCGTTCTCTTACTCGCCACCCCAAAACCTTTATAATTCATTTCTCTAATACTAATATTTCCATTACTATGAACTTTTTCAACAATTCCAACATGACCATACCAACTTTCACTAGTAACAATAATAGCACCAGCCTTAGGTGTTTTTCCAGTTTTAGCGCCATAAGCTCTAGCATTATACAACCAAGTACCAGCATTTCCTCCCCAAGGAACATACTTAGATTGAGCCACATACCAAGTACATTGACCATAAGGGAAATTATGACCACCTTTTGGATTTCTATCAATAATAGAAGGTTCTCTTCCAGAACTAGCCACACCAGAACTGTAATAACTTCTTTCCTGTAATAAAGAAGCTGGAGTTTCCTTCTTTCCACCTGGAATAATTAATTCTTCACCTTTTTTTGTCGCTCCATTAGCTGGTAAATCATTAAAAGCAATAATTTCAGATTCATCTGTTTTATACTTTTTAGCAATACTTTTAGCATCCTCACCTTCTTTGGCTATATGTTTAAGACCAGCTACTGGTAAAATAAAGATTTTATCCCCAGGTTGAATAAGAGAAGCATTTTCAATATCATTAGCCCACAAAATAGTATTTACGGTAATACCAAAATTTTCAGCAATACTACTAACTGAATCACCTTCTTCAACCAAATAAACAGCTACATCTGCTCCTTGATCTAATAATTCTTGGGCATTAGGAGGAGTTGATGCTGTTAAAACTTGGTGTTGTATTTGATTAATTTGAGAATCTTCATCCGATAATAAAGTAACCTCAATACTTTCATTCTCACTTAAAGAAGACGCCATAGCTAATGGTACCATTAATAAACCATTTTGAGTAGAATGACTCTTAACCCTATTAATAATCTTTTCCTTATTATCCGAACCTTTATCAAAATAACCATAAAGTAAACCACTTTGATCCCTGTTGGTATTTAAATTACCAGCGATAATAATAAAAGAAGCCATAATAATTACAGCTAAAGCTGAGTTTTTTCTAAAAAACTCCAAAAACTTTCGACTGTGCTTTTTCTTTAAAAGCCTTATTAGTCGTTTTTCAATATTTTTTATTTTAATTCCTAACCTTCCGATTGCAAGCTTTCGTTTCTTTTCATCTTTTAAATTTCTCCACAATTCTGTTCGTTTCTTTTTAAATTGAATAGAAATACGTTTAATAACCTTAAGTTCCTAAATTGACTATTAGCCTATAGAAATTCTTAAAAGCAACTAGCTTTTATTAAAGACTTTCATCAGCCAACTGTCATTTTAATTATTAATTCTGACCAAATTGACAGAAAATTCCATAACAGAACAATGTTATCATAGGACTTCTTTTTGTCAATAGATTGTGGTAAAATTACTATAAACTTGGACTCATCTAGGGTTTTATTCTAGGATTAAATTTTACTACAAATTTAAATAAAATCAAGAATGGAAAAACTAAAAAAACAATATTTAGAATATCTGGAAGTTGATAAAAATAGTGCCAGCAAAACCATTGAAAATTATAATCGTTATTTGAGTGTTTTTTTGAAATGGGCAAAAATCTCCAAGCCTAGTCAAATAACCGACAGACTGGTTCACGATTTTCGCCTCTATTTAAGCCGAAGAACCGACCAAAATGGTGATTTTATTGGGGTTAAGACTAAGAACTATTACATCATTGCTTTGCGAAATTTTTTGAAATTCCTGGCCAAACAGGGAATAAAATCCCTCCCCGCTGAGAGGGTTGAGCTTTCCAAAACCAAAGACCGGGCCATTGATTTTTTGGAAATAGATGAAATTGTTGAACTTTTCAAAGCTTCTCAAGGAAAAAACTTAAAAGATCTTCGCGATCAAGCTATTTTAGAGTTATTGTTCGCTTCTGGATTGCGAGTTTCTGAACTAGTTGGTTTGGACCGAAATAAAATAAACCTCAAAAAGCAAGAATTTTCTGTCTTAGGAAAAGGCTCTAAAAGAAGAATTGTCTTTATTTCCAAGGAAACCGCTGATTTAATAAAAAAATATCTTAATAAAAGAATCGACACCGATATGGCTTTGTTTGTCAGACACAACCGAGAACCCAGCAAAGAATTGGACTTGCGCCTTACGGCTAGATCAATTCAAAGAATTATTCAAAATTGTGCCCTAAAAGCCGGAATTGTCAAAAAAGTCACTCCTCATGTGATGCGTCACAGTTTTGCCACTAATTTACTTCAAAATGGAGCTGACATCAGAAGTGTTCAGGCTTTGTTGGGACACAGTTCAATTAACACTACTCAGATTTATACTCATGTTACCAATAGATCTTTAAAAGAAATTTACAATAAATACCACAGTTGAAACAAAATTTCAAAATCCAAATTATTTCAATTTTTCCGTTTTTTTGCTTAAAAAAGCTCTCTAATAATATTTTTTAAATAACTTTTAATACAAAAAAACTCTGTTAAAAACAGAGTTTTTAATATCTTTGTGGGTGTATGCCGATTCGAACGGCAGACCTCTACGATGTCAACGTAACGCTCTAACCAACTGAGCTATACACCCTTATAAAAAATTATTACTTTAGTTATAATTAAAGCTTTAAAAATTATTTAGCAACTTTACCAAAAAAATAACAACCTCCACAAATAAAACAAGATTTAAAAATAATTCTTCAATTATAAGATAAATTCGCATCCCTATCTATATTGAACAATACTTTTAGACAAACAATTAATCATCTATATCATTAAAACCTTAGTGTTTGAAGAACTAACAATTCTTATTTATAAAAAATAGAAAAAGATTTGTCGGGGCACTGGGAATCGAACCCAGACTGTACGCTCCCAAAGCGTATGTACTACCACTATACTATGCCCCGAAAATAAAGCTTTAAACAAAACTATTATTGATTCATTTCACATTAAGCTTATTTATCAGATAAACCAGAATAACTTCAATAACTCTTATATATTAGTGGAAAAATGATTTAGAGTCAATAAGAAGAACTTGGAATTTGATAAAAAAAATTAAAAAAATTAAAAAATAAAATTATAAAAATAAAATTGAGATTTATAATAAAATATTAAACCTGCTTAAAATAGATAAAATTCTCTGTTAAAATAATCTTAAAAATGTTAGAATGAAAAAGCTTTAATATTTCAAAAATGTTAGAATTAGATTATCAAATAATTTTAACTCATCTTAGTAATTGGGGTTATCCAATTATGTTTCTGCTAATGATGATTGAAGGCTCTATTACAACCCTAGCGGCGGCTTTTTTAGCTTCTTTAGGTTTTTTTAATGTTTTTATTGTTTTCTTTTTAGGTGTTGTCGCTGATTTAATTGCTGATATTTTTCTTTATTATCTAGGATTTTTTGGGGGTAAAAAAAGTTTTCAAAAAATAAACACTTCTTCGAAATCTAACCAAAAATTACCAGAAATCATAAAGAATAATTTTCATAAAAATGGAAATCGCTTGGTATTTTTTACAAAAATAACCATTGGTTTGTCCATTATAACTTTCACTTTAGCAGGAGCTTCTAGATGGAATTTTAAAAAATTCATCCTTTATTCTTTCTTAGGAGGAATTATTTGGACTGGAAGTATTGTTATTTTAGGTTATTATTTTGGAATGTTAGCTGAAAAGATTGATTCTTATATTAAATTCGGAGGCTGGTTTGTTTTTTTGATAGCAATTTTAATAATGTTATTTTTTCTCTTCTACCAAAAAAATAAATTTCTAAAAAATAAAAAATATAATGACTAAAAAAATAAAAGCTTTAACTTCTTGGAAAGTTAAAGAATTCAACAAAAGACCCCGAGAATTAAAATTTTATTTAATTTTTTATTTAATTTTATTCTTCTTAACTATTTATGGTTTAATAACTAATAATTTATTACTATCTATTTTAATTATTTTGTTTGGTTTTACTTTTTTTCTTTTTGAAAAAAAAGAACCCAAAAATATGACTTTTGCTATAACCAAAGAAGGAATACTTCTTCATGATCATCTTCATTCCTATAAGTCCTTAAAAAGTTTTTGGATTGATTATGAACCTCAAGGAATTCAGGAAATATCTTTTAAAACATCTCAAATTTTTAATCCCTATATTAAAGTTTCTCTAGAAAAAAATAACCCGACTAAAATAAGAAAACTTTTAATTAAATTTTTACCCGAAGAAAAACACACTTCTAACCTAGCTTATTTTTTAGATAGATTTTAACTATCATCTTTAAAATTGAGTGAGAAATTTAATATCAACTTGTAAAATTAAAGTTTTAATATCCAAACAACTAAGAATGTCTTTGTTTAAATAATTAATTCTGATGAAAAAACCTATTATAACTTTTGTAATTTTAATAATAATTATTGCTTTATTTTTGTTTTACAAACAGAAAACCTCTGAATTATTAAAAATTGGTTTTATAACCGATTTAGAATACAATCAAGCAGAACAATCAGCCGATTCCATTCAAAAATCTTTATTAAAAGCAACTTCTTATTATAATTACATTTTCAAACCAAATTTAGTTATTGGAGGCGGAGATTATATTAACATTAAAAGAGACAAAGAAAACCTCTTAATAAATTTTAATAAGATTATTACTATTTTTAAAAAAATAAAAGCTGATAAAATTTATTGCCTGGGTAAAAAAGATTACAATTCTAAATCTTTAAATAAAATAAAAGATAGTTTAAATCTAAAACAAACCTACAATAGTAGACTAATTAAAGGTTTAAGAGTATTAACATTAGATACAACTGAGAATAGCAAAGAAAAAACTACTCTAGGAACCATTAATCAAGAACAATTAAACTGGCTCAAAAAAGAACTCTCTAAATCCGAACCAGTTTTAATATTCTCTCATCATAGTTTAATTGAAATTCCAGCTGGAGACACTTGGCAAAAAAACTTAACTAACCAAGAAGAACTCAAAAAAATCTTAAAAGAAAATCAACAAAAAATAATAGCTGTTTTTAGTGGTAATACTCAAAATGATTATATTACTAAGAAAAGCGGAATTCCTTTTTTAAATATTGGAGGCTTAGGAAATTCTTCAACTTCAGGTAGATTTTCTGAAATAAAGATAGCTCGTAATCAC
Organism: Candidatus Moraniibacteriota bacterium; assembly: GCA_018399935.1. Classification (GTDB taxonomy): domain Bacteria; phylum Patescibacteriota; class Minisyncoccia; order Moranbacterales; family DUUL01; genus UBA2773. The sequence goes on along the minus strand of JAGYNP010000003.1, from coordinate 5,825 downwards.
AAAAATCCTAACTTTATAAAAATTAGTTTGACCAATCATGGAAAAAATAGCTCTGAATATCAGATAGAAAGAAATTTAAAAATAAAAACTGATACTAGAATTAATTTGATAAAGAAAGAACTTGATAATTTAAATCAGAGATGGTCTGATTTAAATGATTTTCATTTTCAACAAGGAATTATCAGTGCCAAAGCTGGTAAAGAAGCTCATTTAAATATTACTGAAAATGGAAATATAGTAGTTGCCTATGAAAGTGAAGCTGACAATGACAAAATTCAAGTTAAACTTTATAAAGAAAACCAATGGTCAAATTTAGAAGACGAAAATCATCCCAACGGTTTAATTAGCTTAGGAAAGGCAGGTAATCCTATTATTGAAACCAAAGAAGAAGATGTTTTTGTTATTTTTACTGAAAAAGATTTTGGAAAAAGTAATAGACTTTTATGGTGGCAAAACAATAACAAAAAATGGACTGAAATTTCTGAAGAAGGTTTTATTTCTAAAAAATCGACACATGAATCAACTTTAACTTTTGATAGAAATAAAAAAAATCTTTTTGTAGCTTTTGCGGAAAAAATAAATCCCAATCAAAAGCAAAATCAAATTAAAATTAAGAAATGGAACGGTAAAGAATGGTTAAACATTCCAACTTCTTTTTATTTTTTTGCTAAAAATTGGAATTCCAGTTTAGATGAAATAGCGCTAGCCTCTTCTAATAACAACAATTCTTTTTATATTGCTTATGAAGAAGCAACTAATAATGGAGGAAATTTAATCCAAGTTAAAAAGTGGAACGGTAAACAATGGAAAAATTTAAACAACGACCAGCTCTACTCCAATAAAATTTCTAAAATTAATGGTTTTAGTCCCTCTTTAGCTGTTGATAAAAATGATAATTTATACCTATCTTTTGTTGAAAACAATAAAGATAATGTCCATCTTTATAAATATAATCAAAAAAACTGGATTAACATTTCACCTAATAATCAAACAGGTACAGCCATTGAACCTTCAATAATTATTGATGATAATAATACTCTTTTTTTAAGTTATTCCGAATATAAAAAAAATGTAGTAATGTTTAAAGAATCTGAAAATGATTTTATTAAAACTGGAGCTTGGAGAGTTCGGATTAAAAAATTTGAAAACAATCATTGGTTAGATTGTGAAGATGATCTTAATTTGAATGGCTATATTTCCAAAGGCTCAGGAAAAGGAGACCCCGCACTGGCAAGTTTTCAAAATAATTTATTCGTAGTATTCGGAGATGAGGAATATAATTATAAAGCAAGAATAAAAAAATATAATAAATAAACTTACTTTATTTTTAAAATTTATTTAGCACAACAAAAAAAGAGTTTAAAAAAATTGTAATCTATAATTTATAAATAATTTTCAGTTTTCAATTTGAAAACCAGTCTTTAAAAATTAAAAAGATTAATTATCTTCGGTACAATCAATCAATCTGCTTGAAAATTAAAAAATAAACTAATTGAAAATTGCCTGCCTATTAATAATCAGATTTACAAATTATAATAATTTTTTTAATAATTATTTTTTTAAAATTACTAACAAAAATAAATAAATGCTATCCCTAAAAAATACTTTGTCTTCCCTTTCTGAAATGAATGCTAAAACCACCAAGAATCTTCAATCCCTTGGAATCAAAACCGTAGAAGATTTATTATACTATTTTCCTTTCCGTTATGAGGATTTTTCTCAACAGAAAAAAATTATTGATATTCGTCCTGGAGAGACAATTACCGTCAGAGGAAAAATAATAAATATCAAAACTCCACCAACTAGAATTCCCAAAAAAATAACTGAAGTTTACATTGAAGATGAAACTGCTTCAGTTAAAGCCGTTTGGTTTAATTTTTCTTTACCTTTAAAATTTTTAGCTAAAGGTAAATTTGTTCAATTTAGTGGAAAAGTTTCTTTGTATAGAGGTAAAGAAATTTATTTTCAACATCCTAATTTTGAATTAATTAATAAAACTATCTTTGAAAAATCAGAAGAAAGCTACCAAATTTCTTCTAAAACTGGATCTACTAGTGGTTTAGTTCCAATCTATCCTGAAAATCGCAATGTTAATTCTTATTTTCTTAGAAGACTTATTCGTTTAATTCTGACAAGAGTTGAATTAAATGAATTTATTCCAACTAACTTTATTAAAGAACAAAAACTTCCAAATTTAAAAAAAGCTTTAAATGATATTCATTTTCCTAAAAGTCAGAAAGATTTTATTCTGGCTAAGAAAAGATTTGCTTTTGAAAAAATGTTTTTAATTCAATTAAGAGCTTTTTCTTTAAAACAGACTTGGGAAAAAAATTCAGCTATTTCTATTCCTTTTAATAAAAAAATTACTAAACATTTTCTTGATTCCTTACCATTTAAACTAACCAACGCTCAAAAAAAAGCTTCTTGGCAAATTCTTCAAGATTTAGAAAAAAATCAACCAATGAACCGATTATTAGAAGGTGATGTTGGTAGCGGAAAAACTATTGTAGCGATTTTAGCGATTTTATCAGCTCTTAACCAAGGTCTTCAAATAGCAGTTCTAGTTCCAACTGAAGTCTTAGCTATTCAACATTATTTAGAAATTATTAAATTATTAGAAAAATACCAATTTAAAATTGGACTTTTAACTGGTTCTCAGAATAAACTTAATTACCTCCATCAACAAAAAGATAACAAAAACAAAATTTCAAAAACAAAATTTTATGAAAAAATTAGAATAGGTGAAGTTAGTTTAGTTATTGGAACTCATGCTATTATTCAAGATAAAATTAATTTCAAGAACTTATCTTTAATAATTATCGATGAACAACATCGCTTTGGAGTTAAACAAAGATCTTTTTTACAACAAAATGCTATGAAAATTGGTGATGAAAATAAAAAAAATCTTCCCCATCTCTTAACTATGACTGCCACTCCAATTCCAAGAACTTTATCATTAGCTTTATTTGGAAATTTAGATTTATCAATTGTAGATGAATTTCCGAAGGGTAAGAAAAAGATTATAACAAAAGTAATTCCTCCACAAGACAGAGATCAGGTTTATAATTTTATAGAACAACAAGTTAAACAAAAAAAACAAGTTTTTATTATTTGCCCTTTAGTTGAAGAATCATCAAAAATCAGTGAAGTAAAATCAGTTAAAGAGGAATTCGAAAAATTAAATCAGAATATTTTTCCCAAATTATCTCTAGGACTGCTTCACGGAAAGATGAGACCTAAAGAAAAAGAAAAGTCTATGACTGATTTTAAAAAAGGAAAATATAACATTTTGGTTTCGACTTCGGTAGTTGAAGTAGGAATTGATATTCCTAATGCCACAATTATGGTAATTGAAGGAGCAGAAAGATTTGGTCTAGCTCAACTACATCAATTTAGAGGACGAGTAGGAAGAGGTCAAGATCAATCTTATTGTTTTTTATTTACTTCCAATAATGTCTCTGACAGCACCACCCGTTTAAAAGTTATGGAAAAAACCAACAATGGTTTTAAAATCGCTAAAGAAGATTTAAAGTTAAGAGGTCCTGGACAATTCATTGGCACTTTGCAATCTGGAATTCCTGATGTAACTATGGAAAGTTTATCAGACATTAAACTAATTCAAGCTGCTAGAATTTATGCTCAAAGTTTATTAAAATATGATTCTAAATTAAAAAAATTCCCTTTATTAAAAGAAAAATCCGACTTTTTGTCAAAACAAATTCATTTTGAATAAAAGTAAATAATTTTAAATTTTTAAAATCCTAATTTTTCAAATAAATTTACTGTATAAATAATTTAAAAATCTTTTAAATTTATAGACTTTCAAACTAACTCCAAATAAATCTCCTCTAATTTTTTAGCCTGATCAATCTCTTCAAAATTCTTAGAATCCTTTTTAGCCTGTAAGGCTATTTTTTTTCTAAATTTAGGATTTTTTATTAAAAAATAAACTTTTTCAGAAAAATCTTTTATTTCATTTTTAGTTAAAAGCCCATTTTTTTTATTTACTATAAAATCTTCGGTACCAGTAGCTTTAACTGCTACTATTGGTAAACCAACTGCCATAGCTTCCAAAATCGTTATTCCTTGCGTTTCCGATTTAGAAGTTTGAAGATAAATATCTACCGCTTGCCAATAATCTTTGGCCTTTTGATATTCCAAAAAACCAGTAAAAATAATTTTATCTCTAATTCCCCATTTATTAGACATTTTTTTTAAATCATTTTTTAAAAAACCTTCGCCAATAAACATTAATCTTACTTTAGAATATTTTTTAATAATTTTCCTAAAAGCTTTTAAAAGTAAAATTAAATTTTTTTCCTGATTTATTCGACCAATATTCATACAAAGTAATTCATCTTCTTTGATATTATACTTTTTTCTTATTTTAACTCCTTGTCCTTTCTGAAAACTTTTCCAATCAATTCCAGTTGAAAGAACTTTGATTTTTTTCTTATCAACCCCTCTTTTCTGAATTAATTTTTTAATTCCCTGAGAAGGAGCAATAACTAAATCACATTTATTAGTAAAATTAACTGCCTCTTTTTTAACTAATTCAGCCAATAAATTTTCAGGAATAAATGGCACATAATGAACATAATCTTCATATTTAGCATGATAAGTAAAAACAACTGGAATATTTAATTTTTTGGCGTATCTCACTCCTTCTTTCCCTAGAGAAAAAGGTTGATGAACATGAATAATATCTAATTTTAATTCTTTTATTTTTTTATTAATAAAAGAACTAATTGGAATTGAAATAGGATAATCTATTTTATATTTAAAAATAAATGAAGGGTATCGAAAAACTTTATTATTTTTATCTTTATAACTTCCATACTTAGGAGCAAAAACATAAACTTGATGTCCAAGTTTTTCTAAGTTTTTTCTAAATGATTCAATTGAAATAACTGACCCATAACAAATTGGATAATAACTATTAGTAAAAAATCCTATTTTCATTTTTTTATCTTTATAAAATTATCTATAACTTTTACATATTTTTTAGGAGCAGTTTCAAAATCAATATGAATACCTTCTTCAGTTTCCATCCAATACAAACTTTTTTGTTTAGACTTAATCTTATTATACATTAACCAAGGAGAATAAGGTGCAACTAAATAGTCTTTGTTAGTTTGAATTATAAAAAACGGAGCTTTAATTGAAATTAAAACTTTTCGACTTCTTTTAATTAATTTAAAACATTCTAAAGAACTTTTAATTGGAAAATAGTTATAAGAAACAGGTTTTTTATGTTTTATTGTCCATTTTTTAGGATAATTTTTATATAAATTTTTTTTAAAAAAAGAAAGTAAAATTGTAGTAATAATAGTCCAATAATGATCTCTCAGAAAAATAGGTGTACTGACAAGAATAATTCCATCAACTTTTCTTTTTTGACCAGCTAATATCGACAGATTTCCCCCAAAAGAAACTCCCACTAAAAAAACTTTTTTTATTTTTTTATTTTTTTTTATTTCATCAATTCCGTTAATAGTATCATTTAACCAATCTTTCCAAGTAACACCTTCCAGTTTTTCCGGTTTAGAATTATGTCCAGCCAAAATTGGAGCATAAACCCAATAACCCTTTTGATTAAGAGTTTCTGCTAAAGGATTAATTTGCCTTAAATACGAAGTCCAACCTTGAATAATCACAATTCCAATATTGCTTTCGCCTTTCCACAACTGTCCTTTTCCCATTTTTTTGAATAATAAAAATAATTTAAAAATTTTTAATTAGTATATTTCTAATTTATTTCATATTAAACTTACTTACAAATACTTAGATAAAATTAAATATATTCCTATTTTAACATAAAAATC
>JAGYNP010000002.1 GCA_018399935.1 Candidatus Moraniibacteriota bacterium | reverse complement strand
CCAGGAGGACCCGATTCTTCTTGAGCAAAACTAAAATCAGCTTCGGTAATATTTTTCTTTAAGTTCAAATTAAGTTCTTGAATAATTTCTGAACTAGTTTTTTCTCTTTCTTTGGGGTCAGTTAAATTAGCATAAACAAAAGCCTTGTTCTCTGCTCCCCCACCACTTCCTAAATCTGATCCAGAACTTGAACCAACACTGGAAGTATAGTTTATTATTTCTGATTCATTTTTAATAATATTTTCAACTTGTCTGATCACTTCATCCGTTTTTTGTAATTGAGTACCTTGAGGCATTTCCACATTAACAGTGAAATATTCACCATCACTAGCAGTAAAAGCTTCAATTTTAATAAAGCCAACCGCTACCAAACCAGCTGAAATCACGAACAAAAACCAACAACCGCCGATTAACAGTCTTCTTTTTTTGGTACTAGAAATAATTTTCGGCAATACATCATAATATCGATCAGCTAAATATTGAAATATTTTGTTGGCCAATCGATCTTTTCTTGGTTTTGAAACACATTTTAGTTTTATCAATTGACAAAATTTCAAAAACCAGCCTAACTGTTTTTTATATTTTTTAAGTTTAGTTCTTTTATAAGGATTTAAAACCAAGGCTCCGACAGCTGGAATAATACTCAAAGCTACAAACAAAGCCGCTATTAAAGTAACATTAATAACTACTGGAATAGTTCTAATAAATTGTCCGATAATCCCAATCACAAACATTAAAGGAACAAAAACCGCCACTGTGGTTAACATCCCACTCAATAAAGCTGAAGAATATTCCTCGGCAGTGGCAATAGCTGCTTGATAACCGGAAAGACGAAATTGAGCAATTTTTTGATACATTCCTTCAGTTATCACAATAGCACTATCAACTAATAGACCCAAGGCCAAAACCAAGGAAAATAAAGAAAGAAAATTCAAGCTTACTCCCAAAGAAGCCATAGCAATAAAGGCAATAAAAAAAGAAAACGGAATTGACAAACCAGCAATCAAAGCTTCTTTCCAACCTAAAAAGAAAAACAATAAAAAGAAAACAATTATTATTGTGCCCAAACCATTTCTAAGTAAAGAATTGATACTGTCTTTAATATATTCAGACTGATCCAAAATTACTTCTGCTCTCAAATTTTCTGGATAATCCAATCCCCGCCCTTCTTCCGTCAATTTTCTGGCAGTTTCAGCTACTTTTGTTATGTCACCGCCAGTCTTTTTAAAAACTTGCAAAGTAACAGCATCAATTGCATCCTGCCCTCCAAAAGCAAACCTAGATAGACTACTCTCTTCTACAAAAGAATCTTCTATTTTAGCAATATCTTCTAAAAAAATTGGTGCTCCATCTTGATTTCCCACCACTACTTTAGTCAATTCATTCACATTTTCAATTTTAGCTTCTAATCTAACACTATAAGCTAAATCATCGACGACAACTTCTCCAGCTGGAAAATCCAAATGATTGGCTTTCAAGATCCCCAAAACTGAATTAATAGAAAGACCTTTATCGGCAATCTTTTGAGGATCAACATCCACCTTAAAAACTCTGTCTCGACCACCAATTATCTTAACCTCCGAAACATTAGGTATTCCTTCTAATTTTTTTTGCAAATTTTCAGCATACTTTTTCAATTCTGAAACATCCTGATTTCCAGCTAAAACCACACTAAAAATTGCCTGATCGTCAAAACTTATTTCACTAACCACTGGATTAGTGGCATCTTCAGGTAATTCATTTTTAACTTTGTCAACCTCATCCTTCAATTGTCTAATTGACTTATCAATGTCTTCGCTGGCTTCGAATTCAATTGTCACTATAGATAATCCCGCAGAAGATGTTGAGTTTATCTTCTTAATTCCACTTAAACCAGCTACTTCATTTTCAATTTCCTTGGTAACTAATTGTTCCACATTCAAAGGAGAGGCTCCTGGATAAACTGAAGAAATAACAGCATAAGGAATTTCAACCTCAGGATTTAATTCTCGAGGTAATTTTTTGATAGTTAAAATTCCAAAAATAATCAAAAAGGTAATTATCAGATAAGTTAATCTATTTTTTCTAATCAAAAAAGACCAAGGTGATTTTTCGAAACCATTAATTTTTTTTAGAACCCGTTCTTTATCTTGTTTTTTATTTTTACTAATAAATAAATTCATAATAAAATTTTAATCTTTCAAAATTATTTTCTTAATTCTACTCTCTCTTTATCTCTTAAATTTCGATTATTTTCCACAATCAATTTATCCCCATTTTCAATTCCCTTTAAAATTTGAATCTGATTTCCAATAGTTTTTCCAATCTGAACTGTTTTAATCCGAGCCTGTCCATCTTCTAAAACAAAAACAGTATTGTTTTTCTGACCAATACTAACAACAGACAAAGGAATAAAAAATGAATTCTCATTTTTATTTAAAGATAAATTAATTTTAATTTTAGCAAATCTATTCAACTCTTTAGAAATATCATCCAAGCATTCAATTTCTACTTGATAACGATTATTTCTAGAATTAGCTACATTTGAATAAGAAAGAATTTTCCCAGAATAAATTTGATCATCTATTTCAATGTCAATTAACTGATTTTTATTAATTTTATCAATTTCAAAATTACTCAAATAAATTTTAGTTTTGAATTTAGTTATTCCAGAAATTTCCGCTATCGCTGAACCAGAATTAACAAAATCATTTTGACTGATATTTTTTGAAGTTATAGTTCCACTGGTCGGAGCTTTAATGATTGATTTTTCATAGCCAATCTGAGCTTGTTTGACCGAAGACTTAGTTTGGGAAAGTTGAATTTTTGAATTGTTAATGGTTATATCTGCATCTTCTTCAGCTTTATCTTCAGCATCTTTAGCATTTTCTAAAGCTTTTTCAGCCAAATTAATAGCGTCTTCATCTCCACCATCTTCAGCTTGTTCCAATTTCAGCTCCTGAAGTTTTCGATTATTTTTAGCTATTTCCAAAGTTTCCTCAACTGATTTCTTAGTTTTTTCTAAATTATCTTGTGCTAATTCAAAATTTTCTTGAGCACTTTCCAAAGAAACTTTAGCTGAATTTACTAAATCTGACTGATCAAAAAATGCCAAAGTTTGATTTTTCAAAACTTGGTCACCCACCTCAAAATTAACAGTTGCAAGCCTCCCATTATATTCAGAAATTATCTCTGCTGAATCCTCTGCCTCAAAAATTGCCGTCTTTACTACTTCAACTTGTTTGAAATCATCTTTATTAATAGTAGCCACTACAATTTTTTTTATAAAATTATCTTCTCTATTTTGAGTTTCATTCTCTTTTTTATTAAAATTAAGAAAAATTAAAGACGAGACAACTCCCGTAACAATTATCCCAACAGAAATTATATTCTGTTTTTTATTTGACTTTTTACTCATAAAAAATAGGTTAATTTAAAAAAAATATTTTAACATTTTTTCTTTTTTCAAAACATCCAAATATCACATTATACACTTGGATTTTATAATGTCAAGGATTTTTGGTTGACAAATTTCAATTTTAGGTTTAGAATAAATCTTCAAATATCAAGAAACTGTTTTAAAAAAATTTTTATAGCTTTAAATATCAAAATTAGCAAGTAAGTTTATTGAATTTAATCAAAAAAATAATTTTAATTAAATAAATTCTAATCAAGATAAATAATAATAAAATATTTAAGAACAGTTTCATTTTAAATTCAGTTTAAAATGAAGATTTAAGAAGATGTTTGATATTTTTCTTAACTATGTTCTTAATCTTGTAAATTTTTTAATTTTATT
>JAGYNP010000001.1 GCA_018399935.1 Candidatus Moraniibacteriota bacterium | reverse complement strand
CCGAAAATTATTCTGGAAATAATTCAGAATTAGGTAAAAATTATTTAGGTTTGGTAGAATCAATGGAAAGAATGCAGCCCTGGTTAAAATCTATAAGAAGAGAGTTTCAAAAAGTTGGAATTCCTGAGCATTTCTCTTATTTGGCTATTCCAGAATCTCATTTTAAATTAAAAGATTATTCTATTGCTCAAGCTAGAGGTCCATATCAATTCACTAAGAGCTCAGCTGGACTTTTCGGATTAAGAGTTGATAATTTAATTGATGAACGCTGTGACCCAATTAAAAGTGCTAGAGCTTGTGCTGAGCATTTAAAGTATAGTTATGAAAGATTTAATAATGACTGGGATTTAGCTTTTGCTGATTATAATGGAGGTTTTACCAATATTTATGCTAAATATAGATCAAAAAAAGATAGGAATTATGAAGATTATCTTGAATGGAGAGAGGATCGAATTAATGAATATATTAAAAGAAAAAATCAAACTATTTATACAATAAAAAAAGGAGATAGTTTATTTGGAATTTCTAAAAAATTTGGAATTTCAATAGAAGAGATTAAGGAAATTAATAAATTAGAAAGTGATAAAATTAAAATTGGTCAAAAAATAAATATTAATAAAAAAAGCTTTAATATTAGTGATCTAAATCATTCTTTGGAAAATTTAAATTATCCAGAAAAATTTTATGCTATTTTGGATGTGATTAAGGAACAAGATTTGGAAAAAAAATATGATGAAAGTAGAAGTTTAAGTTTCAAAAATATAAAAGTTTCTAAAGGGAATTATTTTGAAAAAAAGTATATAGTTAAAAAAGGAGATGGATCATTTAATATCGCTAGAAAATTTAAAAATGAAATAGATAAAATGAATGTCAATAATCTTAAAATTTCAATAATTGATATTTTAAATTTAATTAAAAAACAAAATAAAATTAAAGATGTCGCTAAAATTTACCCTGGTCAAGAAATAAAAATTAAAGGTAAAATTAATATTAATGCTTCTTTGAAGTCAATAGCAGAAGAGTATGGTTGTGATTTAAATAATCTTTTGACTATTAATCCAGCAGTTATAAATTCTGAAAATTTATTACCTAATGATTATAAAATTAGATTATTGAAAAAATAATTTTGCAGTTTGTCTTTTAATGGTGTAGGATATGAAATAGGATTGCTTTCAAATATTTTTTATTATTTTTTACATCTAAGAATTATTAAATTAAGTAAATTTGTAAATTTTTATAAAAAAGATAGTTAGAAACAGTTCTATGAGAGAAGTGGCTGAAAAATTTTTAGGACTAGTTTATTTAAAGTATTAAATATATTTTTTATGAAAAAATATAAAGTGACGATTGGAATGGAAGTTCATGTTGAATTGGGGACAAAAAGTAAAATGTTTTGTTCTTGTAGAAATGGAATTGGTTTAACAAAAAAAGCTAATCAGAATATTTGTGAAATTTGTACTGCTCAACCGGGTGCATTACCTGTTCCGAATGTCAAAGCAATTGAATATGTAATGCGAGCTGGTTTAGCTTTAAATTGTAGAATAGCTAAAAATACTAAATTTGATAGAAAAAATTATTTTTATCCTGATTTACCCAAAGGTTATCAAATTTCTCAATACGACCAACCTATTTGTGAAAATGGTCAAATCGAATTTAATTATTGGGACAAAAAGAGAAATAAAAAAAATAGTAAAGTTGGTATTACTAGAATTCATCTCGAGGAAGACACTGGAAAATTAATTCATTCAAAAGAAGGTACTTTAGTTGATTTTAATAGAGCAGGAATTCCTTTAATGGAATTAGTTACGGAACCTGATTTAAATTCTTCTGAAGAAGCCAAGCAGTTTTGTATTGAATTAAGAAGAATTTTTCGGTATTTAAAAATTTCTACAGCTGACATGGAAAAGGGTCAGATGCGATGTGAAGCTAACATTTCTCTTTATAAAGAAGGAAAGGATAAATTATCTGGTACAAAAGTTGAATTAAAAAATATTAATTCTTTTAAGGCCGTTGAAAAAGGTATTGAATATGAAATTAAAAGACAAACTAATCTTTTAAAAAAAAATAAGAAAATAATTCAAGAAACTCGTGGTTGGAATAATAAAAAAGGTAAAACTTTCTCTCAAAGAATTAAAGAAAATTCTGATGATTATAGATATTTTCCAGAACCAGACATATTACCTTTAAAATTTACGAAAGAAGAAATCAATAGAATCAAATATTCATTACCTGAATTACCATGGGAAAGGGAGAGTCGTTTTATTAGACAAATGGGATTAACTGAACAAAATGCTAAAATTTTAGTTGATTATGAGGAATTAGCTAATTACTTTGAACAAGTAATTAGTGAGTTGGATGATTGGGTAAAAATAAATAATAAAGATATTTCAGAAGTCAATAAGCAGAAACTTTATAAATTAACAGCCAATTATCTTTTAACTGAAACCCAAAAACATCTTTTTGAAAAAGAGTTGACTGTTAAGGATATTAAGATTACTCCAGAAAATTTTGCTGAGTTAATAAAAATTATTTACAAAGGTGAAATTAATTCATCAGTTGCTCAAGTAGTTTTGTTAGAAATGTTTAAACAAGGAACTGATCCTAGTCATATAATTGATGAAAAAAAACTGGCTCAAACTAATAACGAAAGAGAATTGGAAAAAATTGCTGAACAAGTAATTGCCGAAAATCAAAAATCAGTTGAGGATTATAAGAAAGGTAAGGAGAACGCAGTTAGATTTCTAATGGGACAAGTGATGAAGGTTACTCAAGGAAAAGCTAATCCACAGTTAGCTATGAAGATACTAAAAGATAAGTTAAAGTAAATTAATTAACTAAATGAAAATAGCAATTGACGCTTCTCGGGCATTTTTAGACAATAAAACTGGTATTGAAGAGTACGCTTATCAGGTGATAAAAAATCTTCGTCGAGATTTAAAAGACTGTGAAGTAGTTTTGTATTTAAGAAAGGACGGTAAGGCCAAATTAGAAAAATCCTTTGAAATTCCAGAAAAATGGGAAGCTAAAGAAATTTCTTTTAAATATTTTTGGACTCAAATTGGAATGGCTTGGGAATTTTTGGTCAATTCGCCAGATGTTTTGTTTGTTCCGGCGCATACTATTCCTTGGATTCATCCTAAAAATTCTGTGGTAACGGTGCATGGTTTAGAGTATGAACATTGTCCAGAAAGTTATTCGTTGTATTCTCGTTGGTTTCATCGATTTTTTATCAATAAAAGTTGCAAATGGGCCAAAAAAGTTATTGCAATTTCAAAAAATACTAAAAAAGATTTAGTCAGAATGTATAAAGTTCCTTCCAGGAGAATAGAGACTGTTTATAACGGGTTTACAGATATTTCAAAAAATCAAGAAGTGGGCAAAAAAAGGTCTAAAAATTATCTTTTGTATTTGGGTAGAATTGAGCAAAGAAAAAATGTGGAAGGTATAGTGAAGACTTTTGAGATTTTAAAGATTGGCTATGGTTATCAAGGGCAATTAATTTTAGCTGGAAAATCAGGAGTGGGTTTTAAAAAAATTAAAGAAACAATTAAAAAGATAAGATTTTCTAAGGATGTTATTTTAAAGGGTTATATAAGTGATGAAGAAAGATTAACTTTAATTAAAAATGCTGATTTATTTATGTTTCCTTCTTTTTGTGAAGGATTTGGATTACCAATATTAGAAGCTCAATCAATTAAAACTCCACTAATAACTTCCAAACAAGGACCAATGGATGAAGTAGCTGGAGATGAGAATGTTTTAGTTAATCCCAACAATATTCAAAATATGGTTGATGTTGCTGATAAGATTTTAAAAGATAAAGAATTAAAAAATAAGATAATTCGGAAAGGTCTAAAAAATGTTCAAAAATTTTCTTGGGAAAAATGCGGAAAGGAAACATCTAAAATTTTATTAAAATTTTAGATGTTTATGGTAATTTATAATTTACAAACAATTTAAAATTAATTAGTATTATTTTGGTAATTATTAAGAATTATAGAAAGAGGAGGAGATTTTAATATATGAAGAAAAAAAATAATATTGCCTTAGTGCATGATTTTCTAACGGGAATAGGAGGGGCTGAAAATGTTTTGGGAACAATCGCTGGCATCTATGAAAAATCAGATGTTTTTACTTTGATTTCAGATAAAAAAATTTTAAAATATACAGAATTTGACTGGATTAGAAAAAAAAGAGTATTTTCTAGTTTTTTGCAATATTTTCCTAAATTTTTAAAAAATAGAAGAAAATGGTTGCTTCCTTTTATGTCTACTGCTATAGAAACACTAGATTTTAGGGACTATGATTTGGTTATTTCATCGTCAGGAGCATTTTCAAAAGGGATAGTAGTGAAATCAAAAACTATTCACATTAGTTATATTCATTCACCTCTTCGTTATGTTTGGGATTGGAATCATCAATATTTAGAGGAAAATAAATTGAAAGGTAGATTTAAATTTTTTACTAGATTATTTCTTAATTATTTAAGATTATGGGATAGAGCTTCTGCGATGCGACCAGATTATTTGATTGCTAATTCTAGATATACTCAAGCTAGAATAAAAAAATATTACAGAAGAGAAAGTCAAGTTATTTATCCACCAGTTGAGATTAGCGATTTCCAAGTAAGTTCAAAAAATAAAGGGTATTTTTTAACAGTAGCTAGATTATCAGCTTATAAACAAATCAATGCTTTAATAGATGCATTTGATAAATTAGGTTTGTTTTTAGTCATTGTTGGTGATGGAGCTGAGAGAAAAAGATTGGATAAACAAATTTCCGAAGCTCAAAATTCAAATAAAATAAGAATCTTGGGAGAGGTAGAGAGATCTAAATTAATCAAACTTTATGAAAACTGTCGAGCTTTTGTTTTTGGTTGTGAAGATGATTTTGGAATAGCTCCAGTGGAGGCTATGGCTGCCGGTAAGCCTGTTATTGCTTTAAGGGAGGGCGGAGTGACTGAAACGGTTGTAGAAGGAGTGACTGGAGAATTTTTTGATGAAACTAGACCAGAGATAATAGCTGATGGGATAAGAAGATTTATTCAAAATGAGAAAAAATATGATTATGCTAAGATTAGAAAACAGGCTGAAAAATTCAATAAAAAAAGATTTGAGAAAGAACTGATTAGTTTTATTGATAAAATAAAAGAAGGAAACTAGAAGAATACAAGATACAAACAAATCTAAAATTCAAAATCACAAATCACAAATCTGCCTGCCAGTAGGCAGGTGAATCACAGTTTTCAAAATCCAAAATTGTAAACTCAAATTT